>JALYOR010000197.1 GCA_030856765.1 Verrucomicrobiota bacterium
GAGCACGGGCTGTAAGCCCGTCCGCCGCCGGGAGGTTCCCGGCGGCAGGCCTGCAATCCGCGGGTGGAACTTCGGTCGAGCGAAGATCCCACACCGCGCCCGTGCTCGGGAACCTCCCGGGCACAACGGGGTAACACCCCGTGCTCCCCGGAAGTCGCCCTGACTGTTTGCGCCGAGCGAATGCCTTCCAGGGCACAACTCTTCTGCGGGGATTCTGCTGGGTTAATTCTCCGAACTGTGAGACGCTCGCGAAGCACCCCAAATATATGAAAACAACACGATTCCTGTTCCGTCTTCTCTTTGCCGTCACCTTCACCGTCGCGCCTTCTCTATTCGCCGTCGATCCGCCGCCCCGGGGCAGTTATCCAAACGAAAATACAGCTTTGGGAGAGGATGCGTTGTTCAGCTTACCCTCGGATGCCTCCGGACAAAACACCGCCCTAGGCTATCAGACGATGTATAATAACACCTATGGCAGCCAAAACGTTGCCACAGGAGATGGTGCTCTCTTCAATAACACGTACGGCTCTGATGGAGTGGCCATTGGCTATCAGGCCCTCTTTTCAAATACGACTGGCGGCGGAAACGTGGGGATTGGGGCGCAGACTCTTTATCTAAACACCACGGGGTTCAGCAACGTGGGGTTAGGAACAACCGTTCTGGTGTACAATACGACGGGGAACTTTAACACTGCTGTGGGGGACACGGCCTTGACTTTTAGCACGACCGGCAGCTACAACACGGCTCTTGGAGCAAAGACCATCGCTTTTAACAGCACGGGGCACGACAACGCCGCGGTGGGTTACGGAGCCCTAAACAAGAACAGCACTGGGATCAATAATGTAGGCGTGGGCAGTAATGCCGGAGCTGCTCTGACTACGGGGAGCAACAACATTGTGCTGGGTTACTTTGGCGGCTCGGCCCTGACGACCGGAAGCAATAACATCGAGATTGGACACCTGGGCGGAAGCGCGAGTGAATCCAACGCCATCCGCATTGGCACCCCGGGCACACAGACCGCCACCTACATTGCCGGCATTCGCGAGACGGGTTTGGGCGGATTGCGGCCGGTGGGGGTGGACGCGAATGGACAACTGGGAGTGAGAGGTTCCTCGGCCCGGTTCAAGGAAGCGATCGCGCCGATGGGGCAACGGAGCGAAGCGATTCTCTCGCTGCGGCCGGTCAGTTTCCGTTACAAGAAGGAGCTCGACCCGCAGGGCGAGCCCCAGTTTGGATTGGTCGCGGAAGAGGTGGCCAAAGTGGCGCCGGAGCTGGTCATGCGGGATCCAGCGGGCCAGGCCTTGAGCGTGCGCTATGAAGAAGTCAACGCCATGCTCTTGAACGAGTTCCTCAAAGCGCACGACAAGGTGGAAGCCCAGGAGAAAGAGATCGCGCAGCTCAAGACCCGGATGGGTCAACAGCAAGCCACCCTCGACGCGCTCGGAACCCAGATGCAAAAAGTGAGTGCCCGCCTGGAAGCGAGCGAGGCCCAGCCGCGGTTGGTGGCGATTCCCAGCGAATAAGCCGGAGAAGAGCAGAGGCCACGTGCTGCCTGTATAGAACCATCTCATAAATACTGGCGAGCTTGCTGCGGTCTTCTCCTCCTCGTTCTCCAAATCTCCTTAGAATCGAGGACGACCACGAGTAGGAGGGACGAGCACGAGGGACAGCATTGGGCATTTATGAGACGCCTTCTAGTTATCTCCCTTTTTCGACGGCGTCCCGGAAGCGTTTGATCGTCGCGATCGTCTCCTCGGTCATGAGCTTGCCCGCCACGAAACGATCGACCCCGCCGAGGTAAGTGCGAAAGGGCGCGGAAACAAAGCCGACCTGCCAAACGAGCGTCCCGCCCTCCATCGGCCAGAGCTGGTAGAGATCGAGCGCCATGAAATAGGTGTCCGACGGATAATAAACACAGTCGATCAGCTGCCAGGAATCGGCCGACTTTTGGGCGGCGCAGAGACCCAACTGCAAGGTGGTGTGATCGCGCACTTTGGTCGCCTCCCAGTAGGCCACGGTTTCACTGAGCGCCTTGCCGTTGGCGACCAAAGGCCGAGCCCTGGTCAGCGGCCGGAAGTATTGGGCCGCTTTGGGCGCGAGCGTGAGGAGCCCGCGAAACTCCGAGCCGGGCGAGAGGCCGGGCGTGGTCCCAAACGGCGCCACCGCCGAAAGACCGCCGCGCGCCAGGGCCGCGCTGCGTCGGAGCAGAATTTCCCGCCAGGCGTCGTTAGGGCGGGCCGCATTTTGGCGAAGGAGTTCGACTTCGTCTTTCGTCAGGTGCAGGTCGTCCGGGGCGGAACCCTTGGCCACCCGGGCGCTCTGTTCGAGCAGCCAGGAATCGTCCTGATTGGCTTGATCGAGGCGCAGCGTCTTGAAATCCTCCGCCGTGCCCGGGAGCGCATACTCGCGGTAAAGACGCACCTCGGGATCCTTGTGCTCAATCGGATTCCAGTGCAGCAGCGCGTCGCCCACCGCCGGCATGGGTGCATGGACGAAATAGCAGGATTGAAGATGGACTCCGCGCGGAAATTCGCCGACCGGACCGCGCTCTACCACGATCTCGCCCTTTTTCAGCCGGGCGAGGTCGAGCGGGGGGAGAAAGGAGACCGACTTCAGTTGCTCGAGCGGAGTCGCGGCCCAGAGCGAGCCGGCCCACGCCACCGCAGCCAGGCAGCCAAGCGCCAGTCTGCCTAACGAACAATGCACGAGCGGATCGCGTTTCTCTTAAAAGGCAGCTTTCAAAGCCACCTTCACGTAGGGCGAAGGATCAGTCCGGTAGGTTTCGCCCGCGCGGGCGAAGTCGAATTGCCGCTGGATGGAATAGCCGGCGGCGAGGTCTAGACTCACCTGCGGACAAAAAGCATAGGTGAGCCCGAGGCCGGCCCGGTAATCGCTGAAATCGACCTGGGTGCCATTCAATTTCTTCGGCCGAATATCGTCGTTCCGATCGGTCCGGAACGAGCCTCCCGCCAGTTCGGCGCCGAGATAGAGATCGAGCTTTTTGTTAGGCGAATAAATGATCTTCGGATCGGGCAGGACACCCATGAAACGCCACTGCTCATTGGGAATCCAGATCACGCCGGCGAGCGGCAAGACGGGGAATCCGCCGCGGAGGAAAGAGGCGTAGACGCCGGCGAAAACGTAGAGCTTGTCGGGCTGCAGGACGAAAATGCGGCCGAGCGTGATCGGGGCATCAAAGGAGGATATCCCCAGATCGTTCTGGGTATAAAAGCCGGGGCGCACCTGCAGGAAGGCGCCGACGTCCTTGCCGTGCATGAAGTCGATCCCGATCACTCCCGCGATCGCCTGGAGGTGATTTGGGACCGGCGCGGCGGTGCTGCCGAAGTCATAGCGATCGTAGGCGAAACCGACGTGGACGTAGAAATCGCCCTGCAAACGGATGCGGTGGCCGTACTCCAGCTCGTTCTGGATCTCGTCTTGTTTGCCAAGGCTCCCACCGTGATTCAGGTCGCTCTCGAAGACGTAAGCCGACTGGAATCTAAACAAATCGAGCGGCACTTCCTCCGTCGGGGCGGGGTCGGAAGCCACGACGGCCTTGTCGGCTTCGGTCCCGCCCGAGACGAATGACGCCAAGAAGAAAACGAAGGAGCTAGCTATGGAGTAGAGAAACTTTTTCATGGAATTGCGTTCTCTTAGCTCAAGAACTTGCGGTGCACAAAGCAGATTGCTCTGGAGGCCGGGAAATCGGCGACGCAGTGGATCGAGAACAGACTCATCTTCGATCCAATTTGAGAAAGGACGGCGTTGCCCCGCAGGCAGGGTGGGATGGCCAGACTAGACGGGCTGTTCGGCTTCCCGCCGCCCGACGGCGGCGTTGTTGTTGCTGGCGCTCTGATCAGCCGCTTCCTTCATCTCGCGGGAGAGCTTTTCGACTCTCTGACGCATGATTTTGCCAGCCTTGAACTTGACCGTGGCCCTTGGAGGAATGACGAAGCTGCTTCCGGGTTGGTTGGGGTTGCGTCCGACGCGCGGCTTGGTGAGGCGAGGTTGGAAGACGCCGAAGTTGCGTAGTTCCACCGCCACGTTGCGCGCCAGGCTGTCCGTGATGTGATCAAGGGTCCGCTGAACCACTTCAAAAACCTGATGCTGCACCATGCCCGTCTGATTGCTAATCGACACGACAATGTCGCGTTTAGTGAGCTTGCTCATGTTATACCAGAATCGTCTCCCGACCCGCGAGTGAGCGGATGAATTCGGAAAATCTTCCGCTGCGTCCGTGAAAGGATCAATCGGCGGAAACGTCTCGCGGAACGCAAGTTCGGAGTTTCCCGGTCTACCGGCCAGACGCTTTGGAACGGAATATCCAGGTGATAGAATGGAAAAAAGCGTTGCGGCTGAGCAAATCTCGGCGACGCGCCTTGAGCTGCCCCTGGACGACTCCGACCTTGGTAAAGACCGCGTTCCAATCTACTTCCAGCCGACGGGTTTCCTCCGGTCCCAGCTCCCGCACTCCGCGAATGGAGATGGCCCGTTGCAGCACATTCATTGCCTTGCCTGAGAGTTCGGCCACCAGGTTGAGCTCGTTGAAAACGTGCTCGCTTTCCTGCAGCAGGATGGCCCGAATCTCGGTGAACTGGCGCTCCTGGTCGGCCGAGATAATCGGCTTCGCCTTGTCCAAGGCGTAGGTGATGAAATCGTGCAGCTTTTTCCAGCTCTCCGTCTGCAGGGTGAGTAGGCGGATTTTTCTCTCCAAGCTCGTATCTCTCATCGCCGTCCAGAGACGCTGCCGAGCTGGAGGGTCTCATCTAATTTTTGCAGGTTATCGATCAAAAGATGGGTCCAGGGACGATTCACCGTCTGCACCTGGCTGATGATTCCTTCTTCAAAGTAGAAACGGCCCTGCCTCCAACGGAAGATCTCCGCGACCGCCAGTTCGCCCTCGACCGAGCCGTAGACGGCGTGACGCACCATGCCGTGATGCAGGTAAATTTCGCTGTTGCCGCGGCCCGATTTGAAAGTGAAACGCCCGCTGCGCTGGCTCATGCAGCTCATTTGCAGGATCTCCGCCGCGGAGAATTGGTTGAGATTCCCGACCAGCGAGTGGCAGGGATCGATCCCTTCCGCCGCAGTCCCGGGCGTTGTCTCCCCCGCCGCGACGACCTCGCGCAACCGCCGTTGCAATTGGCGATCGCTACATTCAGTCTTGATCAAATCGATATTCTGTTGCTCCGCCTGTTCGCGCAGTGCGGAATCGATCTCGCCGACGAGCAGGCACGCGATCCTGAGCGATGGGAAATGCTGCCTGATATTGGTCGCCTGTTCGATCGCCAGGGCCGGCTCGCCTTCCACCGCGAAGAGATCGAAATCCTCCCGCATCAGGATGTAAACGGCCTCGGAAAGTGTCCGGATGATGCGTGTTTCCACATTCCGCAGCCGGTCCAGGAGGCAGAGTGTCCGATCCTGGAAGATGGGGTCGGAATTGATGATGAGCAGTCTGGTTTCCACGCGCGGTTCGTGTCAGAGCAGGAATCCTGCCCAGTCGTCACCGCGTTTCGAAGGAAAGAGGCGCGCTATTTCCGCCACGCGCGCCGGGGAGGCGGAGCCGCGTAAAAGCCGGGCGCGATCTCGTGTGCGGTGCGGAAGTGCACCTTGGCCAATCCTCGCAATGCCGCTGGGCCTTCCTTTTCCACCACCGCCCGGGCCGTTTCCCTGACCGCGGCGGAAACGCCTCGCCCCAAACTCAGTCCGTGGCGTTTTCCATTGCGCTCCAGCCAATCGATAAACGCTTCACGGGCCAAAATCGAAGCGGCGGCCACCGCGAAATCGGACTCCGCCTTGGTCCGCTGGTCGAGCTGAATGTGCTGGCCGTGCTGGAGGAGCGCTTTCTCGATCACCCGCGCGTCGGCAAACTTGTCCGAGAGCGCCCGCGGACAATCCGGTCGCTTGGCGAGGAGGTTCTCGATCACGCGGGCGTGGCCCCAGCCGAGCAGGCTGTTCAGGTTGCCGAATTTCTCGTAGAGATCGTTGTAACGCTCCGGGCCGATGGCCACGACATCGAGGGTCACTCCAGGCGTTTGCCGAATCATCTTCGCCAACGAACGGATCTTCACGTCGGACCCGATGCGTTTGCTGTCCTGGATTCCATTCTCCATGAAGGCGCGGGCAATCTCGCGATCGGTGTAGACCCCGGCGATGACAAGCGGACCGAAGAAGTCGCCCTTCCCGCTCTCATCGATCCCGAAATGCGGCTCAAACATTTCGGGCGTGTTCACTTCCTCGTAACCGAGCCGCGCTTCGCCGAGAATTTTCGGTTCCAATTCAAAACTAACGAAGTCTTCGATGCCCCGGCCTTGCAGGAGCACCTTGGGTCCCTTTTCGTAGACGGCTACGCTCAGCTTTTCCTTTTGAGCGAAATAAATCGTGTAGGGTTTGGGAGAAAATTCGAAGCCGGCCTCCTCCAGCAACTGCTTTAGCGCAGCTACCTGCGCCGCGGTCAGCGCCGCGGTGTAAGAGTGGAGTGGTGGCGCGGGCATGGCAGGCTCGACCACGAGAACACCGGTCGCCGATCACGGCCAGATATTTTCGCGGGCGTAATTTCTTTCGTCGCGATTTCGGGATTCCTAGACTCGTGCCATCGTTTCCCGACTCATGTCGCGCTCCGCTGAAATTTCGCCGCTGCCCGCCGGCGCCGGAGTTTTTCGGCGGCGCCTCCGGAACTGGTTTCTCGAGCACGGCCGCGACCTGCCCTGGCGGCGGACCGATGATCCCTACGCGATTCTGGTTTCCGAATTCATGCTGCAGCAAACCCAGGTCGCCACCGTCATCCCATACTATGAGCGCTGGCTGGAGCGTTTCCCCGATTTTGCGACGCTCGCGCGAGCTGAAGAGTCCGATGTGCTGCATGCGTGGCAGGGGCTCGGTTATTACAGCCGCGCCCGCAATCTTCACGCGGCTGCGAGATATGTAATCGATCGCTTCGACGCCCGTCTGCCGGCCGACCCGGAAAAGATCGCGCAATTGCCGGGCGTCGGTCGCTACACTGCGGGCGCGGTGGCTACTTTCGCCTTCGATCTACCCAGCTCGATCGTGGAAGCGAACGTCGCTCGAGTCCTCGCTCGCCTAACGAATTGGCAATCCCCGATCAATTCCGCAGCCGGACAGGCGCATCTCTGGCGCTTCGCAGCCGTCCTCCTCCCGCGACGCGGCGCGGGCCTCCACAACTCCGCCCTGCTCGATCTCGGTGCCACTATCTGTCTTCCTCGCGCGCCACGCTGCCATGCCTGCCCGGTCCGTTTCTTCTGCCGGGCGGAAAATCCGGCGACGCTCCCGATCAAACGCAAAAAACCGGCCACCCTCCGCCTGACAGAAGCGCATGCTCTCGCCCAACGCGGCGACCGCATTCTCCTCGAGCAATCGCGCCAGCGCTGGCGCGGGATGTGGATTCTGCCGCGGCTCGCCGTCGCGCCGGCCCAGCCGCCGCTCTTGCAGCTCGATTTTCCTTTTACTCATCACCGCATCACCCTGGCCGTCTTCGCCCACTCGGCGCCGACCCGGCCTAACGAGCATGAGCGATGGTTTGCTCTGCCCGAGCTGGCGGGTGTGCCCATGCCTTCTCCTCACCGCCGTGCCCTTGACCAGCTCCTCGCTCCCGTGGGAGGCAACTAAGCGGATGTTACACGATCAAAAAATCGTCGTGGTTATGCCGGCCTACAACGCGGCCCGCACCTTACGCCAAACTTACGATGAAGTGATGGCGCACGGGATCGTCGACCTCGTCATCCTGGTCGATGACGCGAGCAAGGATGAGACCGCGGCCATGGCTCGCGCCCTGCCTAACGTGCGGGTTGAAGTTCATCCCCGGAATCGCGGCTATGGCGCCAATCAAAAGACCTGTTACCGACTCGCCCTCGCGGCTGGAGCGGACGTCGTGATCATGATCCATCCCGATTATCAGTACACCCCGGCCCTGATTCCCGCGATGGCCTCGCTCGTGACCAGCGGTCTTTATCCCTGCGTTCTCGCGTCGCGCATCCTCGGCGGCGGTGCGCTGCGCGGCGGCATGCCGCTTTGGAAATATGTCTCCAACCGCTTGCTGACTTTGGTCGAGAACCTCTTACTCGGCGCCAAGCTCTCGGAGTATCACACCGGGTATCGCGCTTTCGCTCGCAGCCTGCTCGAGCGTCTCCCGCTGGAGCAAAACTCGGACGATTTCATCTTCGACAACCAAATCCTGGCCCAGGTCCTGGCCTTGAAATATCCGATCGGAGAAATCAGCTGCCCGACCAAGTATTTTCCCGAGGCCTCCTCCATCGGCTTCCTCGCTAGCGTGCGCTACGGCCTGGGCTGTCTCGCCGTCGCGGTCCGCTCCCGTGGGCAGACTCTCGGTCGATGAAGCCGGCCAAAACCAAATCGTCGGGGCCGTCGCCCCTGACGCCGCGTTGGCTGATACCCGCCATCTGCGTAGCCCTCCTCGCGCTTGTCTGGACGACTTTTGGTCGCACCGTCGGCTTCGATTTCTGCAACTACGACGACAGCTTCTACGTCTACCAGAATCCCTCGATCTACCACGGGTTAACGCGCGACGGACTCGTTAGGGCATTTACCCATCCTCTGGTCGGCAACTGGCATCCGCTCACCTCGATCTCACTCATGCTCGACGCGCAGATCTTCGGGCTCAATGCCGGTGGCTACCACTTCGTTAACGTTCTCCTCCACAGCCTCGCGGTGCTGCTCCTCTTCCCCGTTCTGCGGTCGCTCACCGGCGCGGTGTGGCGGAGCGCGTTGGTCGCGGCGATCTTTGCCATCCATCCTTTACGCGTTGAATCGGTGGCTTGGATTTCGGAACGCAAAGACGTGCTTAGTGGCGTCTTCTTCTTCCTCGCGCTCGCCGCCTACCTTCGTTATGCACGCCGGCCGCCGTCGTTGGGAAATTATTTCCTCGTCGCCGCGCTCTTCACCCTGGGACTCGTTTCCAAGTCGATGCTCGTCACCTTCCCGTTCCTCCTTCTCCTGCTCGATTATTGGCCGCTGCAGCGTTTTCCTTTTTCCCCGGGCGCCGCGCTCATCGAGGGAAAAGGCCGACGCACCTGGTGGCTGCTCGCGGAAAAGCTGCCCTTGCTCGCGCTTACCGCGGCCATGGCCGTCGGGACCATTTTCGCCCAGGAACAGGCTCTCAATGCCGCACAGAACTGGCCGCTCCGCTGGCGCGTCGATAATGCTCTCGTCACCGTCTGGATCTACCTGCGTCAGATGGTTTGGCCTGTGGGCCTGGCTGTTTTCTATCCTCATCCGAAAGGCTCGCTCGCTCCCTGGACGGTCGCGCTGGCGCTGGCCGCGAGCGCGAGCGTGACGCTCGGCGCGTTCGTCTGGCGGAAGAAATATCCGTATCTGATGACCGGCTGGCTCTGGTATCTCGGCATGCTCGTGCCGGTTATCGGCTTGATGCAAGTCGGCTGGCAGGCCCACGCCGATCGTTACACCTACTTGCCACAAATTGGTGTTTATCTGGCTCTCGTCTGGGGCATCGCGGATCTCAGCGCAAGCTGGCCACAGCGGAAAGCAATCCTCGGGAGCGTGGCGACAGTAGTTCTGAGCGCGCTCATGACTTTGGCCTGGCGACAGGTCGGTTATTGGTCGAGCTCGATCCCGCTCTGGCGCCATACCCTGGCCGTGACGACCGACAACGATGTCGCCGAACGCGGTCTCGGCACAGCTTTGCTCAGCGCGGGCCAGATCGATGAGGCGATTGCCCACGATCGGGAAGCTCTCCGCCTCCGCCCCGGCGATGCCAATGGCCTGACCAATCTGGCCAACGCCCTCCTGCAAAAGAAAGAATATCCCGAAGCGATCGAGAATTATCGCGCCGTGATTGGGATTCGCCCTAACGACAGCGAAATGCACCGCAACCTGGGCAAGGCGCTCAATCGGAGCGGTGCGGTGGAGGAAGGCATGGAGGAATTCCGCACCGCGTTGCGGATTCGGCCGGGCGATTCCGACGCCGCCTACAGCCTCGGCAACGCCTATCTCGAACAAAACGATCCGAAAGCGGCGATTCGATGTTTCCGCGACGCAATCGCCGCGAATCAGAAAAATATCGCCGCGCACTACAACCTCGCCATCGCTTTGCAGCGCGATCAGCAACCGGCTGAAGCCATCGCCGAATTCCACGAGACCCTCCGCCTCGATCCCCAGCA
>JALYOR010000200.1 GCA_030856765.1 Verrucomicrobiota bacterium
GGCCTGATCCGAGACCGGACGTTACGCGACACCGCCATGCGGGTATATAACCTTCCCACTTTCGAAAACATGGTCCGGGAAGGGATGCAGTCACGCTACCGTGAGGCTTTCCGCATGAGTCTGCCGAACGACGTGCAGCGGGCCATAGGCCGGAATTGCGGCGACCGCTATATTCCAACCGGAGATTACGCCACCCTTACCGGAGTGCTCGACTATCCCTGCACCACCGGACTTTCCGAACCGGCCATCGGCGAAGCCGTGCAAGCACTCAAGTCCACCCCGAATCTGCTGCCTCTCCTGCGCCTGCGGATCGCCGACATCGAGACCCGACTGGTCGACCTGACCAGCAATAACCGGGACGTCGTCGAAAAGCTCCGCGGCCTCGCCGCCGAGAAACCCTGAGCGGGCCTCCCGCCGCACCCGGGGGTTCCGGGGCTGGCTGCGGTGTAGCTCTCGCTCGGAGTCGACCGCGGAGGGCCAGTCGTACGCCGAAAAAATTTCCTTTCCCCAGTTAAATTTTCTTTGACGGGCCTGCGGTCTTCCGGGTAAAACCGCCAAATAACCCCGCCGCGAACTCCCACGCGACCCCAGTAGGCCACGAGTCAGTTCCCCGGCGATCAACGCCAGCTCACAATCCAAGAAAGGAAAAAAGCTCCATGAACGATCGACAGGAAAACAAACTCGGGATGTACCGGGCCACCGGCCAGGTCCTGACCGACAACGCCGCCGTCTTCGCGGCCGTGCCCGCCATGGTCACGCAACATCAAAACCTCCTCGACAGCACCGCGCTGATCGATTCCCTCGTGCAGGCCCAGGCTGCGGTTACCCCGGCATCGCCGTGGATAAGAAAGTGTTCCAGGACCAGATGGTCAGCTACGCCATGCGCGTGGCGGGTGCCCTCATGGCCTACGCGAGCACCAACAATAACAACACGCTCCTGAACAAGGCCAAGATCAGCGAGAACACCTTCGCGAAGGCGCGCGATGACCTCCGCGACGACATCGCCCAAGGCATGCACGACGAAGCCAACGCCGTCCTCGCGCAACTGGCCGACTATGGCGTCACCGCCGCCACCCTCAGCGCACTCCAGACGCGGATCGACGCCTACCGGATGGCGATCGCGAGCCCGAAGATGGCGATCGGCGAACGCAGCACCCACACCGGCCTCCTGAAACAGGAGTTCGCGCGCGCCGATGCGCTGGTGAAAAACCGGCTCGACGGCTTGGTGCGCCAATTCGAAGAGACCGACGCGACCTTCGTCGCCAACTACCGCAACGCGCGCAAGATCACCGACACCGGCTCGCAGCCGACGCCGCCCGCGGTGCCGACACCGTAAGCGCGTAAGCGCGTGCGCCGCGACCTAAGGTCCGGCGCCCGCCCGCGGCCGGAAATATCCTTTGATGCTCGCCTTCGGATTGCGCACGCAAATTTGGACGTGAGTTTTCGCGAGGATTTTTGCGCCCGGGTAGAGCGGCCCTCCTTCGGTAAAAATTCCGCGAACCGTATCGAACGCGTCCTTTTCTCGCTCGCGCAGCAGATGGACGAAATTGACGACCGCACAATCGAGGTGGCGCTTGACCAGGTCCTCGTCGGCGCCATGGGCGGGTTCGTTTTTTGGCAAATCCGCCCCCGCTTGGGTTGTCGTCCGCTGGAACTCGTCAAAACCAGCGCGGATAATTTCCAAAGAGTCCGCGTCAGTCAGATCGAGACAATTCCCAAGATTGATGATCGCTCCGATGACGAAGGGTTGATCGATCTTCTTGTCCGGTTCCGGCGGGTGCTTTTTGAGAAATTCAGCCCAACTCCGCGCGCGCCTGGGGCTGTTTCCCCAGAAAAACGCCCCATGTCCGAGCCAGTCGTAACGGTTGCTGCTGACGACGACGTGGTCTTCGCTTTCCAGAATCCGCTCCCCTACCTTTCGGTCGCAGCCGTGGTAGCCGAGAACGAAGGAAGTCGCAAACATCGACCGGGAGGTTACCGGTAATGCCGACCTACCTTGTTGCCTTTGGTGATAAAACCATTCTTGACCAGGAACGCGCGGGCGGATTTCGGCGATTTGTTGATTTCGTTGCCGGCTTTCTTGATCGCGCGGACTTCGCTTTTGACTTCAGAAACACTGCGCTTGGTGAAGACAGTGACCATGTGGGTCACTTAAGCGGAGCCCGTGCCGCTAGAGCAAGGAAAATCTCCGGAGCGCGATGAAAAGGAATTTTAACGCGCTCGTCCGTTGCAATATTCGCACGCTGTCCCTGCCTTCACCGTTAGTTGCGGCCGACGCAAAGACGAGACACGGCACCGGTCTGCAACAGACTTGCTCTTACGAACCATCTCGAAGAAGGTGCGAGCAGACTGAAAACAACGGCCGAGAAAGATATCAGGGAATTGCCTGCGTATGGCATCGCGGAAGCGGGTCACTACCTGCGGGTGCCGCGCGCTACCCTGCGCTCGTGGGTTGCGGGTATGACCTACGGCAGCGAGTCGAGCCGGAAGTTCTTCAAACCGGTGATCGCGGCCGCTGGGAAATCCCCTGTCGTGTTATCGTTCATCAACCTCGTCGAAGCCCACGTCCTTGCCGCGATCCGACGCAAGCATCGCGTGGACATGCCGGCCGTGCGTCGCTCCGTCGATTTTCTCAAGAACAAGCTCGGTTCCGCGCATCCGCTCGCTGATCACAGGTTTGAGACAGACGGAATTGACCTTTTCATCTCCCATTACGGCCAGTTCATCGCCGTTTCCCAAGGAGGCCAAATCGCGGTGCGGGAGCTTCTCGAAGCTCACTTGCGGCGAGTGGAGCGGGACGATCATGGCGTGCCGATCCGACTTTATCCTTTCACCAGAACGGGATTGCCCGACGAACCCAGAAACATCGTGATCGATCCTTTCATTTCCTTCGGTCGCGCCGTCATCAATGGAACCGGCGTGAGCACAGAACTGGTCGCGGAACGCTTCAAAGCCGGCGAATCGGCCGACGAACTCGCGCAAGACTACGGCTGCGAGCGTGAAAAGATTGAAGAAGCGATCCGCTGCGAGCTCAGCCTCGCCGAGGCCGCCTGAAGGCCTGACATTCTTTCTCGACCGCCAACTTGGACGACACAAGATGGCGGCGATTCTTCGCGCTGCCGGGCTCGACGTCCTGGTGCATGACGATCACTTCGCCCAGAATGCCACCGATCAGGAATGGCTCACCGCGGCAGGAAAGAACCACTGGATCATCATCACGCGCGACGAACGCGCTACCGGACAGCCGAGAGACAGGCGCTCCGCCGTACCAAAGTGCGAGCTTTTGTCCTGGCCGCTCAAGGCGACCTTCGCGCTGAGACGTTGGCGGAAACGCTCTTGCAAGCATTGCCCAAGATTATCGAGATTGCCGAGAAAAGACGGCCACAATTCCTCGCAAAGATTTGGCGGAATGGAAACGCTGCGGTGATCGATTTCTAGCTGCGAAGATGCCGCGATTTCTTGGACTGACCCGCGGACTGACCCTAATTCCACCCGCAACGCGCGCAAGATCACCGACACCGGCTCTATGCCCAAACCGCCCGCGCCGCCGTGCCGTAAACGAAGCGGCCATTGCCCGCCGTCCAGGGAAATCCAGCGCCGCCCCTCTTCGCTCACGAGACCAGGAGGGGCGGCCATTCCCGGAGCGCCGGAAAAGGCCGCAGACCGAGATAAACTTTTCTTGCCGCCGGGTAACCAAACTGTCAAAAAGACCCCGTGTTTCCGCATTTTCCCACATCGCCCCTCGGACAGCCCGGGGATACACGGAACAATTCCGTCTT
>JALYOR010000253.1 GCA_030856765.1 Verrucomicrobiota bacterium
GTGCGGAGCGACTCGACCGCCGCGAAAATCGGCTCCGGTTTCATCACCATACCCTGCCCGCCACCGAAAGGCGCGTCGTCCACCATGTGAGGGCCGCTTGTCCAGTCGCGCAGGTTATGGACGTGAAGCTCGAGCGCGCTGGATTCCTGCGCGCGGCCCATCATGCTTTCGCCTAACGGGACGCGGCAGACTTCCGGAAAGAGCGTGATGATATCGACGCGCACGCTTTAATGTTCGTCCGGTTCGGCCGGAACTGCCGGTGCGGGTTCGTTGCGGAATTCTCGATGCCGAATTTTCCCGCCGGCATATGCGATATAGCCTCCGACTCCGAGCACGGCGAAAGACGCCAGCAGCACGCCCAGAGCCAGCGCATTAGCGGTCTTGGGCCATTTCACGGGCGCGAGGAGGGCGACCGCGGCCAAGCCAGCGAGGACGTAGAAAGCCCAGACCAGTTCATCCGCGCGATGTTCATGAACCTTCAGCCAGGCTTGCCCCTGGTCGTCCGACATCGAGAGGACGCGATCGTAACCTTCTTCGCCGTAATGCACGACCGGCCACGCGATCGCACCGCAGAGCAAGACGAGGGCGAGGGTCGCAATCTGCGCCGGGCGGCTGCGTTGGATGAGCGAGATGATTAGGCCAATCGCGGCCACGGCGAGGCCGTAAACCGGCAGTGGATTGATCAAAACGTGAATGTATTCCGGCTGACTCAGGTCCTGGCTCAGTGTGGCGATCATAATCAGTTCCTCTTTGCGCTCACGCCGCGTGGACGCGCGGAAGCGCGTCCCACCTCGACGGCATGCTCCCGCAGGCCCAGTTTCGCCGGAGTTGTGCGCATGCCAACTAATCAGCGATCTTTTTCGCTTCGCGCATCGGTGCGTATTTTTTCCAATCGTAAGCGATAAAATGCCACCACTCGGTGCGCATCCCGTAGAAGCCGCCATGTCGCATCGCGGCTTGGAGAATCTTGAGGTGTCGTTTTACGACCGGATCGTCGCCGTGATAGTGCAGCTTCGCCGCCGGGGTAAACTCGTCGAACCCGCTCGGCATCGCCACCTCCCGCCCCCGGTCGTCGACCAGCGTGGCGTCGACCGCCACGCCCCAACTATGGAGCGAACCGTTTCTGGCTACCGGATCGGCCACGAAAGCGCCGTTATGCGACTTTTTCCACAGCTCGACCTGCGCCGCCACCGGCCGGTATGCGTCCCAGATTTTGAGGCCGTAATGGCGGGCGCGGAGAAAGGCCTGCGCCTTGGCCAGGCGGGCGGCAGTGCTTGCCCTAACGAGAGCCGGAGTGTCGGGTGGATAAAGCGCATGCCCGGTGATGTTATCGGGAGTGGCGTAGCGGAGTTCGACCAGGATGGTCGGATCGACGGACCGAATATCGACCAGGTTATCGTAGGTTGGACTGGCTTCCGCGCTTAGCCCGCACATGACCAGCAGAACGAAGTAACCCCATGCCCCCAATCGAGTAGTGGTGGCCCGAAAACGACTCACGGGACCGGGAGCGGCTGAACCCCGGCCAGGCGCTGGAGGAGGAGCCTCGCGGCCCCTTCCGGGATCTCGAAGGTGAGATCGATGTTCTTTTCCTTCTGCGTGACCTTGGGCGGCTCTTTCGAGAGCATGAAATCCGATCCCGGGATCGCGAGCCAGCGCGCCGGCTCATTCTGAAGATTCGCCGCCAGTCCTTTGGCTTTGGCGGCATCAGGAGCGCTGACGAGAAGATGGGCTTTGGCAGGAGTGGCGAGGGTGAATTCAAAGCCGAGCAGCTCAGAGGCATCGAGCAATTCCTGCGGAAAAATCGCGCCGAAAAGTTTGGGCAAATCGGCCGGTGTTCGCGAAACCAGCCGGAAGGCGCTGCCCACATCCAGTTCCTGAAAACGAACAAGGAGCGGATCGTCGACCTTCAGGTCGCCCTGAGTCCCGAGGCGGACTTGGACCAACTTATCGACTTCATTCAAGGAACCCACCGCGAGTGTTTTCGGGCCCACCCGCGCCACGGTCACCTCCGGGCGTTGATAGACAGCTAGGCCGGTGATGCTGTTCTTGGTAAAGCTATCATCCTGCGTAAGGGCGCGGATGACCGGGGCAAGATCGCCCCGTGCTTCGACCAGCACATATTCACGAGGCGAGCCGTGGTCAGGGACGGTCAGGGCGCGGGTCACCCGGCGCGCTTCTTCGGCCAGATTCAGGTCGGGTGTCCGCGCGGCGGCACCGAGCAGACCAGCGGTCACTTTGCGCCATTGATCGGGCTGCTCTTTGCGCCAGCGCTCGACCAGCGGGCCCTTGTTGAATTGCTCGATATCGAGCGAAAGAATGGCCGATGTTTCGTCCGGCAACCAATCGCGTTTGGTCGGAGATTGCGAGACGAGCGGGAGGATAATCGCGAGGAGGGCGAGAAGGGAAAAAATGGTGAAGTAAAACTTTCGCAGCTCCTGCTTGTCGATCTGTCGGGAGATCTCGGCCAATTGCGCCTTGTGCTCGGTGTGGCGATCCACGGTCGCGCGGCGGCGTTGCACTTCAGTGAGCAACTGCGGCGCGGTCGGCGGAGCGATCCCGCGCGAGGCGAGATGGCGACCGATGTTCAAATAAGCGGGGTTCTTCTTTTCTTCGACGGTCTGGTGTTGCTGCCGCGCCAGTTTGACTTCCTCCTGTTGCGCGCGCGCGCTTTCGTTCAGGGCGCGGTCTTTCGCTTCAGACTCGGCGCGAGTTTTAGTAATCTTGTTGTCCACCTGGGCGACGACCGCTTCATCGGCCGCCAATCGCTCGCGCGCCGAGCGGCACGCTTCTGTGCTGCCGAGACGGGCCTGGGTCATCTCAGCTTTTTCACGGGGAAGTCCCGCCTGCTCTTCACTGAGGCGATCCATTTGCGCCTGTAAGTCTGCCGGCGGGGGTTCAAGTGCCTGCAGGGCGGCGACTTTTTTCATAAGGTCGCGCTGCGCGGCCTCGTTCTCCTGGATCCGGCGATCGACGGTGGCGAGTTCGTTCTCGCAGCGATCGGCCGCGGCTTTGGATTCATTGCGGCGCTCGGCCAGCGGCCGCTTTTCTTCTTCCAGCTTGCTCAAGGATTCCCCCTGCTCGCGCGAATTACCCTGTCGCTGCCCATCAATTTGCTTGAGCGCTTCCTCGATTTTCGCGATCCGGGCGGTGACCTCTTTCTGTTCCTGCTCGAATTTTTTCAGCGCGACGATTTCGTTGCGCACTTCGGGAAATTTGGCCGCTTCGGTGGTGCCTTCTCGGCCGAGCGCGATCTCGGATTTTTGCAGGAGGCGCTTTTCATGCTTGAGCGCCATGCGCGTCTTCTGCCGACGCACTTTCAGAGTCAGCTCGCGAAATCCGGTGGTGATGAAACTCACAGGCTAAGCTTAGGCACAACGCCGCGGATTAAAAAGTACAGTCGGTGTCGCGGCGGCCGAATCGGCCGCAGGGGCATCGATTGTAGCTGTGGACGCCGTCCCCGGCAAGAGTATGGCCCGCGGCATCTGCAATTCCACGCGACCCGGGACAGCGTCCCCGGCTACAACGGAGTCCAAGCGGAGCTACTCTTCGGCGCTGCCTAACTTTGCCAAGACGCTGAAATCTTCCAACGTGGTGGTGTCGCCGGTGACGGTCTTGCCGCTGGCAATCTCCTTCAGCAGGCGGCGCATGATCTTGCCGCTGCGCGTCTTCGGCAGCGCCTCGGCGAAGCGCACTTCATCCGGCTTGGCGATGGCCCCGATGTGTTGTCCCACGTGGCCGCGCAGTTCTTCCTTCAAGCTGGGCGTCGCTTTCACTCCGCTCTTGAGCGTGACGAAGACGACCACGCCCTGGCCCTTGATTTCATCCGGGCGCCCGACGACCGCGGCTTCGGCCACTTTGGGATGGCTGACCAGCGCGCTTTCGATTTCCGACGTGCCGAGGCGATGGCCGGCGACGTTGAGGACGTCGTCGATTCGGCCCACGATCCAAAAATAACCGTCCTGGTCGCGACGGGCTCCGTCGCCCGTGAAGTAGCTCCCTTTATATTCGCTCCAGTATTGTTTTTTGTAGCGCGGCTTGTCGCCGTAAATCGAGCGCAGCATCGCAGGCCAGGGTCGCCTAACGATCAACTTACCGCCCACATTGGGCGGCACTTCTTTGCCTTCCGCGTCGACGATGGCGGCATCGATGCCGAAGAAAGGGAGGGTGGCGCTGCCCGGTTTGGTCGGGATTGCGCCGGGCAACGGAGTGATCATGATGGCGCCGGTCTCAGTCTGCCACCAGGTATCGACGATCGGGCAGCGGCCGCCGCCGATCGTCCGGTGGTACCACATCCAGGCCTCGGGATTGATCGGCTCGCCGACCGTGCCTAACAATCGCAAGGAGGAGAGATCGTGTTTTTTCACCCACTGGTCGCCCCAGCGAATGAAAGCGCGAATCGCGGTCGGAGCTGTGTAAAGAATGCTCACCGCGTATTCCTCGATCAGGCGCCAAAAGCGGTCGGGTTCCGGCCAGTTCGGGGCGCCTTCGTAGATCAGGGTAGTCGCGCCGGCGGCGAGGGGCCCGTAGACGACATAACTGTGACCGGTCACCCACCCGACATCCGCGGTGCACCAATAGATGTCATCCTCGCGCAGATCGAAAACGTACTTCGAGGTTGTGTGGACACCGACGAGATATCCGCCGGTGGTGTGCAGGATGCCTTTCGGTTTTCCGGTCGAGCCGCTGGTGTAGAGAATGTAAAGCGGGTGCTCGCTATCGAGCGCGGCGGGGGGACAATTGGCGTCGACGTACTCGAGTTCGCGATGCCACCAGACGTCGCGGCCTTCTTCGATGTGAATGTCGTTCCCGGCCCGCCGGAAAACAATCACGCGCCTGATCGTGGTTTTGCCCTTAAGCGCTTCGTCGACGTTGTGCTTGAGCGGCACGATCGCGCCGCGCCGATATCCGCCGTCGGCCGTGATGACTGCAGTCGCGCCGCAATCCGCGATCCGGTCGCGAATGCTATCGGCGCTGAACCCGCCGAAAATGACCGAATGGATCGCCCCGATTCGCGCGCAGGCGAGCATCGCGATCGCCGCCTCGGGAATGGTCGGCATGTAAATGATGACCCGGTCGCCTTTCTTGATCTTGTTGCGCTTCAGCACGTTGGCGAAACGGCAGACCTCCCGATGCAGTTGCTGATAGGTAATGATGCGTTTGTCGCCCGGTTCGCCCTCCCAGATGATGGCGGCCTTATTGCGACGCGGGCCCTGGAGGTGCCGGTCGAGGCAGTTTTCCGCGACGTTTAGTTTCCCGCCGACGAACCATTTGGTGTAGGGCGCCTTCCATTCGAGCACCTTCTTCCACGGCTTTTGCCAATGCAGTTCGCGCGCTTCACGGGTCCAGAATTTTTCCGGCTGGCGAATCGATTCCCGATAGAGGCGTCGGTA
>JALYOR010000296.1 GCA_030856765.1 Verrucomicrobiota bacterium
CGGCTATTCCCTCTCCAATATTCAGTGGTCCAATCGGGTCGGCGAGACCAAGGTCACCGTCACCAAGAACGGCCAGTTTGCGACCCTCACCTTCAACGAAGCCTTGCTCAGCCAGGCTATTCAAAACCCGGTGAACCAGGCTCCGCAACCGCCGCCGGGTGCAGGTGTGCCGGTGCGTCCGAACGGGAACGTACCGATGCCGATTCAGCGGCCGATGCCGGTGCCGCAGATTCCGACACCCCCGCCGCATACTCGCCCGGAAATCCGCCGTAAGACGGTCCCGCAACAAGCACCCATTCCGCCGGTGGCTGACGAAGAATCCGACTTCGACGAAAATCCTTAAGCCGAGCGGAAGTCTCGTCCGCTAGTGTAGCGCGCGTTGTCTCAGCGCATTCCCTTCCGCTGAGGACAGCGGACGCTACAAATCCTACGAACCGCCCCAGTCGTCGTCGGGCGTATCCGGCTTGCGATCCTGTCCCGCCGAATACAGATCATAGCTGGCAGGATTCTTCCGACCCGGGCTGACGTAGATGTATTCGCTCTGCCACGGATCCTTGGGCACCGAATCGAGCAACTGCGTCCAGCGGGACGGTTGCGGTTCGCTCGACGGACGTGCGACCAAGGCTTGCAGTCCCTGTTCGGTCGTGGGGACGAATCCATTGAAGCTCTCGTAGACTTTGAGCTGCGTGCGGATGCTTTGCAGATCGGACTGAACGGCGACCATCTTTCCGGTCTCCAAATTGCCTCGCAATTTGTAAATCGCGACGCTGAGGAGGACCGCGATAATCGAGACCACCAGCATGATCTCCAGGAGGGTGAAGGCACTTTGATTCTTGCGCATAAATTTGTTAGACCACCCGGCTACTTCAAAGGTTCGAGAAGATAATCCGATTTATCCCACAGATATTTTAATTGAATCTGCGTTTCCCGAATGGCGGAGGCTGAGGTTCCGGCGCCGGCCAGAATGATCACATCATTCGATCCCGCCTTCAAGATCGAGGCGGGCACGATCTTCTGCGCCCGGACCCAGCCGGTGTATTGGAATTGCATCGTCTGAAGAAGGGAGAGCGACAGCCCGCGGTAGGCGGGATCGGCCAGATCGGGCAGGACGAGGGAGGCCGGGCCGATATCCTGTCCGTTGACGTAAATCACCGGCGGCACTTCGATTTGAGGGCTGGCGACTTCGAAAGTGAGCAGAGCGACAAGCGGCTGTGCTTCCAGCCCGAACTGGAAGGCCGCGCCCTCCGGCATGCTCGCGCCGATTGGAATGGTTTCGGCGGTGAGAGGCGCCGTCACCGTGCCGAACACTTCCGCATCTTCTTCGCCTGCCTTGAGGGGCGCCGCGGCCGCGAACGGTGCCGGGATGGCGGTCTCCGACTCCTCGTGGACCGGGCGCATGACCTGGCTGGATTTCATCCAATCGAGGTAAGCGCCCCGGACCGAACGGCCGTCGCCCGGCACCTCCACGTCGATCGCGGTCACGCCGATCATCGGCACGATGGTGGTGGACGAGGTCGCCAGGTTGGTCTTTTGCCCTAACGGACCGGAATGAAGCAACTGGGTGCCCGATTCATCCCAGGCGACCAACTGCGGCTGTTGCTCGGGCTTGTCCTCGAAATAAAGGCGAACGAGAAGGATCTGGCAGGATTCGTTAGGCCGAGTCAGCCGAAGGCGGAAGACGCTCTTGGCTGGCTCCGCCGTATTCTCTTTCGCCGGCGAGAAGGAAACCGACTCCACCCAACTCGGCGCGTCCTGCACCTTTGAGTGGGTGGGGTTGTTTTGTCGCAAATCGAGCCAGGCGCTCTCGGGCGCGGCCTGCGCCGATTGGCTGGGCTTGAGCAGTTGCTTATCCGCCGGGGGCATTGCCACCTGAGCAGAGGCGGGCGTGGCGAGACCAACGAAAAAGGCGAGGGCAACGAACCGGCAAAGCATCCGTGGGCGAGGTTATGTTAGTGCGGGCGAAACTGCAAACTATGCGTCATCTCAAAGACCGCCGAGAGGATGCTGAAAACGACGAATCCCACGACGACCGCAATCAAAACGATGATGACGGGGGGGATTAAAGCCGAGATCACATCGACCGTCCGCTCCAGCTCGCGTTCGTAGACATCGGCGATCGTCTGCATGGTGCGGGAGAAATGTCCGGTCTGCTCGCCGACCGCCATCATGTCGGTGAAGAGTTCGGGAAAAAGCTGCTCTTTGGCCAGAGCGTTGGATAGGTTGGCGCCGTCGATCACCGCGCGCCGCACATCGCGCAGCTTGGCTTCGAGATATTTGTTGGACGCGATTTCCGTGACCAGATCGAGGGCTTTGAGGAGCGGGATTCCGTTCTCCATCAAGGTTCCGAGCGTGCGCGAGAACTGAGCGTAATATTGATGCCGGCGAATGCGTCCATATCCGGGAATAGCCAGGCGAAAGCGGTCCCAGCTCAATCGCCCTTCGTCGGTCCGAACAAAGGCCCGGAAGCCCGCCACCGCCGCGACCGCGATCAAAATGAAAAGCCACCAGTAGCGCGTGATCACGTAATTGGCCCCGAGGAGAATGCGAGTGGGGAGAGGCAGGCTGCCGCCGGTCTGCGTCATGAAATTGGTCAACTGCGGCACCATGAAGGTAATAAAAATGATGATCAGCAGCGAGCCGGCGACGGCGAGGAAGGCCGGATAAATCAACGCCTGCTGCACCCGGTCGCGCAGACTTTTCTCCTGCATCAAATGCTGTACGACCCGGGAGAGAATATCGGGCAGCGCCCCGCTCGCTTCGCCCGCGCCGACCATGTTGACGTAGAGCGGCGGAAAAATGCGCGGGAAATCGCGCAGGGCCTGGGAGAAACTCCGGCCATCGACGAGCGAGCGATGCAGCGCGCTGGTCATCTGCTGGACACGCGGATGTTTGAGACGCTTCTCGAGCACGCCGAGGCTCTCGTCGAGCGTCATCCCGGCCTGCAGCAAGTGGCCCAACTGCTCGGTAAAGATGAGGAGTTGGCTGTGGGGGATTTTGAGGTTTTGAGTCGGCGTCGTGGTGGCGGCGGTCGGTTTGCCGGCTACCGCACCCGGCCCTTCGGCCACCACGTCAATGCGGATCGGAACACAATTCTGTTGCTCGATCTGCCGGATCGCCTCGGAGCGGTCGACGACGTTCAGCGTCCCCTCCACGAGGCCGCCTTGGGCATTGCGAGCACGGTAGGTGAATTGCGGCATCGGAAGGAGAAATCGGCGCTAGAACTAACCTGCAGCTTCGCCGCCGTCCAATCGTTGCGCTACGTTTCCGCGCGAAATGCGCACCGCCGACACGAAATTCCACCTCCAGGACGGAAACCTGGTGGCGGTTTCCGAGTACGGCGACCCCCGCGGGTTGCCAGTCTTCTTCTGCCATGGCTGGCCGAGTTCGCGCACCATGGCGGAGCTAACCGACAGCGCAGCGCGGGAACTAAAGATCCGCATCATTTCCCCCGACCGACCTGGAATCAGAAACTCGTCGCTCGTCCCCGGGAGGAAGTTAGTCGACTGGCCGCCGCTCCTGGCGGAGCTGGCCGACCAAATGGGAATCGAGGAATTCCGCATCCTCGGGATATCGGGCGGCGCGCCCTACACTTTCGCCGCGGGCTGGGCGATGCCGGAGCGAGTCCGCGCCGTCGCCGTCGTCAGCGGGGCGGCCCCGCTCGCGGAGCTGGATGATCGGCGCGGGCTGCTGGCACTCTACCGCTGGCTGCTTTTCTTTTATCCGCGACAGCGTGAGCTACTCCGCTTCTCGTTTCATCTCGTCCGGCCCTTTCTTTCCATCAAACTCCCCATCCGGCTGCGGCCCTTGCTTCTGAAATTCCTCCAACCCTGCGACGCGAATGTGATGCGAGACATCGCGGCCTTCGAAGCCTGCTTCGAGAGCCAGCGCCAGGCCTGGCGCGTCTCGGCGGATGGCCTCATGATCGACGCCGAGATCTACGCCCAGCCTTGGGGATTTCCGCTGGAGGAAGTGCAGGTGCCGGTGCGGCTTTGGCATGGGAAGAAAGATCGCAGTTTTCACTGGTCGCTGGCCGAGTCGTTAGGAAAACGTCTCCCGCACTGCAGCCCGCGGATGGTGGAAGGGGAGGGACATTATTCGCTCCCGATCAGGCACATGAACGCAATCCTGGACGACCTCAAATCGGCCTAACGGGCTCTATTTTGCTTGTTCCAGGCGGCGAACTCGCTCAACTCCCGCTGTGGAAGAAGATTTTACTGGGAGCGCAGCGCTGGAGCAGCCCGTCCGACGCACCTCCAATATCGGTCCCGAATTCGAGGCGCGTATCCATCAGTTGGTCCAGGACTGGGGCGCGGAAAAATCACCGGAGTTAATCGAGGAGCTGATCGTGACCGCGCTGAAGATGGCGCGCGACAAGATGGGCACCGGCGACCTGAAGCTGATGGTTCGTTCGCTCAAGGAGCTGCGCTACGCCTCCAAGATGTTCACTCCCTACCGCGACAAGCGGAAGGTGGTCGTTTTTGGCTCAGCCCGCACCGCGCCGTCGGAGCCCGAGTCGCAGGCGGCGGAGGAGTTTGGCCGGCAGATGGTGGCCAACAATTACATGGTCATCACCGGTGGCGGCGACGGCATCATGGGCGCGGCGCAACGTGGAGCGGGCCGGGAAAACAGCTTCGGGCTCAACATTCGTCTCCCTTTTGAGCAGCGCGCGAATGAAGTCATTCATGGCGATCCCAAGCTGATCAACTTCAACTATTTCTTCACCCGAAAACTGAACTTCGTGAAGGAAACGCATGCCTATGCGCTCTTCCCCGGTGGCTTTGGCACGATGGACGAGGGGTTCGAGGCCCTCACCCTCATGCAGACGGGCAAAGCCCTTATCATCCCCATCGTCCTGATTGACCGACCTGACGGCTCATATTGGGAAACGTGGATGCGTTTCCTGACCGACCACCTGCTTAAGCTCGGCCTGATTTCGAAAGAGGACTTTCACTTCATCAAGATCGCTCACAACGTCGAGGACGCGGTCGAGCATATTCTGCTCTTTTACAAAAACTTCAATTCCTCGCGCTGGGTGGGATCCCAGTTGGTGATTAGAATTCATAAGCGATTGGCGGATAAGGCAATCGCAGAGTTAAACAGACTGTTCGCGGGATTACTACGGGAAGGAAAGATCGTGCAACGCGGGGCCTTGTCCCAAGAGAAGAACCAACCTGAGATTCTCGATCTTCCGCGCATCGTCCTCACCCCACACCGCCATGAATTCGGACGCTACCGGCAATTGATGGACGCAATCAACCTGGCCGAAACGGAGCCGGCGAAGTAACCGAGCAGGCCGTTGAATTGTGCTCTCGCTCTCTGGTCATCCTGAGCAAAGGGAAGGACCTCGCAAGCGACTTGAGGCGTTTTCCCGTCAAGAAGCTGAGAGCCGCTTGCGCGGTCCTTCACCGTCTTCGCGGCTCAGGATGACAAGACAAGCCGCGATTGAGCCGCCGAGGCGTACCGTCAGGCCGCCGGGCGCTCGGTCTTCTCGGAGATGTAATCGTGAATGGAGTTGACCGTCTGGAGCGCTTTTCCGGCGACCTCGGAGTTGGGAACGCCCACGCCGAACGTCTTTTCCATGCTCACCACCAATTCGAGCGCGTCGATCGAGTCGAGCCCCAGGCCGCCCGGTCCAAAAAGAGAAAGGTCATCCGCAATCTGATCGGCCGGCGTTTGCAGCATCAGGTTCTTGACCAACATCTCTTTGATTTGGGTGCGAAGATCAGGCTCAGGCATGGTTCGGAATTTTTGGGACGCTATGCTTAGACGATAAGCGCTGGAAAGTCATTGGATAAAATCCGTGTTTCTTAGCAGCTCGCGAGCCACTGCAGGGCTCGCTGCCCTCAACCGATAAGTGGATGCGCTGAGAACAGCGCACACCCAACGCCCGCTAGACTTCCCGCGAAGTCCGATCGTCAGCCGGTCGCGCGACTTCTTCGCGGGGAGCCGGTGGCACTTCGCGCGCGGTCGCAGCGTTGTCGATCCGCGGCACGGTGGCGTCGGCTTGCCGGACATCTGGCTTGGCCGGCGGAGTATTTCCCGCGTTGTGCAGTTCGTCGCTGAACTCGTCTTTCGCCTTCGAGAATTCCTTCACCGCCAGGCCCATGCCCTTGGCGAGCTCGGGTAATTTCTTCGCGCCAAAGAGCTCGAGGACGATCAACAGGATGATGATCAGGTCCGGTCCTCCGAAGTTGGACAACAGGGCGAGCAGATTCATAACGTCCCCGAACATCGGACGATCTCCCTGCATTGCAAGACTTTTCCCGGTTCAGCCCGTTGGCACCGGGGGAGGC
>JALYOR010000313.1 GCA_030856765.1 Verrucomicrobiota bacterium
CGCCTCGCGTGCTGTTTTCGGCGCCCCCGCCGGAAACTTCTCTCCCGAGCGCCCGTCCCGCTCAGGAAGCGCGCGAGGGCGCACGCTTCGGCACGTGAGGCGCGTGCGCTCCCCGGACCGTAAGACACCCCGGATTCCAACTGCGAAAATTTCCTCTGCCATCATGCCCAACTTGGAGGCGAACATCGAACCTGACTTTGGACTGTCAACTTGCCCGCCGGGCAAACGCCGCCAGAGTAACCCGACGATGCGACCTTCCTTTGCCAACCGCGCGAATCTCGACTTGATCGACGAGAATTATCGCCGTTGGGAAGAAAATCCGGACTCGGTCGACGCGACCTGGCGTGCTTTTTTCGAGGGCTTCGAGCTCGGCAACACCCCGCAACGCAACGGCGCCGCGCCCGTGGATGTACCCGCCAAGACGCCGCCACAAGAGAGTCCGCTCCAGACGCGCATCGACGGTCTGGTTTACGCCTATCGCACGCTGGGGCACACCGTTGCGAGGGTCAATCCGCTCGCCGAAGCGCGACCCGAGAACCCGCTTCTCACTCTGCGCGAGCTCGGCTTCAGCGAGAAGGATCTCGATCTCAAGGTCTCGTCGAAATTCTTTCTCGATAACAAAAAGATGACCCTGCGCGAGATGATTGCGCGCCTCGAAGAGATCTACGCCGACGCCATCGGCTCCGAGTTTCAGCACATCCAGAACCCGCGCATCCGCAACTGGGTGCGCGACCGGATCGAAGCCCGGCCGACGACGGATCACACCGCACCGCAGGTGCAGATTGCGTTGCTTCGTCTTTTGCTCGAATCGGAAGCGTTCGAGGTTTTTCTTCATACCCGCTACGTCGGGCAGAAGCGTTTTTCGCTCCAAGGGGCCGAGTCGTTGATACTGATCCTCGACACCATTCTGCATCGTTGCCCGGGCGACGGCATCGAGGAGATTTGCATGGGGATGACTCATCGCGGCCGGCTCAATGTGCTGGCGAATTTTCTGCAAAAATCGCTCGGGATCATCTTCACGGAGTTCAGCACCAACTACGTGCCGGAATTGGTCGCGGGCGATGGCGACGTGAAGTATCACCTCGGCTATCGGACCGTGCGCAAACTCTCCGGCGGCGGGCAGGTCGAGATTCGTTTGGCGGCCAACCCGAGCCATCTCGAAGCGGTCGACCCGGTGGTGGAAGGGATCGCGCGGGCGCGCCAGCGCATCCGCGGCGACACCGAGCATCGGCGCAAAGTTCTCCCTTTGCTCGTCCATGGCGACGCGGCTTTCGCCGGCCAGGGGATCGTGGCGGAGACACTCAATATGTCGCAACTGCACGGCTACGGCACCGGCGGCACCGTGCACGTAGTGGTGAACAACCAGATCGGGTTTACCACACTGCCCGAGGACGCCCGCTCCTCCATGTATGCGACCGACATCGCGAAGATGATCGAGGTTCCGATCTTCCATGTGAATGGCGATGATCCGCTGGCCGTTCGGTTCGTCACGGAGACGGCGCTCGATTTCCGGCAGGAATTTGGCCGCGATGTCGTGATCGACATGTATTGCTACCGACGCTACGGGCATAACGAAGGCGACGAACCGCTCTTCACCCAGCCCGATCTCTACGCGAAAATCGCCAAGCGGCCCTCGGTCGCGAAGCTCTACAAGCGCCAGCTGCTGG
Organism: Verrucomicrobiota bacterium; assembly: GCA_030856765.1. Classification (GTDB taxonomy): domain Bacteria; phylum Verrucomicrobiota; class Verrucomicrobiia; order Chthoniobacterales; family UBA10450; genus Palsa-1392. Next base: position 1,668 of record JALYOR010000313.1, read on the forward strand.
AGGCCGGGGTCCTGAGTGAAGATGACGCCGCTTCGCTCGAGACCGAGTTCGATCTCCGCCTCGAGATGACGCTGGAAGAGGTCAAAACGTTGGAAAAGGAAGGGGGCGATCGGAAGAAGAGCTTTCGCGAGTCCAACGCCGTTTTCCAACCGGCCTATCACTGGGCGCCGGTGCCCACCGCCATTTCGCCTGAGACGTTGAAGGAGATTGTCGACGGGCTGACGCGTGTGCCTAACGACTTCAATATTCTCCCGAAAGTGAAGCGGATCACAATTGACCGGCAGCGCGAAGTCTACCAAGCGGGTGGACCCTACGATTGGGGTTTTGCCGAGGCGCTCGCATTCGGATCGCTCTTGCTGGAAGGCGTGCCGGTGCGTTTGTCGGGTCAGGACAGCCGGCGCGGCACCTTCAGTCATCGCCATTCTTTTCTCTACGATGCGAAGTCGGGGAAACCGTATCTCCCATTGCTCCATCTCGCTCCCGGACAGGCGCGCATCTGCATTTACAACAGCCTGCTCTCCGAAGCCGCGGTCCTCGGCTTCGACTATGGCTACTCGCTCGATTACCCCACCATGCTCTGCCTGTGGGAGGCGCAGTTCGGCGATTTCGCCAATGGCGCGCAGACCATCATCGATCAGTTCATCGTCTCGGCGGAATCGAAGTGGCAGCGCCCGAGCGGCATCGTGCTCCTCCTTCCGCATGGCTACGAAGGCCAGGGTCCGGAGCACTCCAGCGCGCGGCTCGAGCGTTTCCTCCAGGCCTGCGCCGAGGACAACATCCAGGTCTGTAACCTATCGACCGCGGCGCAATATTTCCATGTGCTCCGCCGCCAGATGAAGCGCGATTTCGTCAAGCCGCTCATCATCATGACGCCGAAGAGCCTCCTCCGCTCGGAGCAGTCCTCGTCGCGCGCCGAGGACTTCACTTCTGGACAATTTGAGGAAATCCTGCCTGCGCCGGAGGCGGGACCAGCCGACCAGGTCGAGCGCGTCATCCTTTGTTCCGGCAAAGTCTATTACGACCTCCTCGCCTACCGCGACGCGGAGAAGATCAGCACCGCCGCGATCGTGCGAGTGGAGCAAATTTACCCGCTCTGCGAGGCGAAGCTGCAGGCGGTGCTCAAACCATTCGCGCATGCGCAGAAGATCGTCTGGTGCCAGGAAGAATCGCAAAACATGGGCGCCTGGAGCCATCTCGAACCGCGGTTGCGAGCGTTGTTAGGCCGGGAAATTCATTACGCGGGACGGAACGCCAGCGCGAGCCCGGCAGTCGGCGCGCTCGCTTTGCATAAGCGCGAGCAGGCCTGCGTGATCAGTGAGGCTTTCTCGATTTAGGACAAACGATCAGGCCCGGGAATCGAGCCTCGTCGCGCGTGTCGACCGGTAGGCGTCGCGCATCGAGCTCGCGCCGATTACGGATAAAAGGCAATCAACCGCACACCGAGATGTGCGGTTGACCGAAAGGCCGCGCGCTTCCAGCGCTGGCGCGGCGTTGGACAATTTTCCTAGGGGTCTCGCGTTCCAGCCGTTGCGAGTGATCGAGAAGGCGAGCGTGCCTGGACGGCGTCATGTTTCTCCTTCAACGCGGCACCGGCGAAGGTGACCAAAGCTTTACCCGCAGCTTTGGCTCGCGGTCTGGGAATCGACGGCGCGATTTGTCTATTTTGCGATCGCGATGAGGAAGACACTCTTACGGTCGCAAAATCACACCGCGGCCATGATCGGAGCGCCGTAAAAGAGCGACATGCTCACCTCGTAGCCGGAGAACCAATCGATCGTTCCGGTGAGGAGGACGAGCAGGAGCGCTTCGCCCAGCCCTGACGGCCGCCCGAAATCCCTAGCGAACATGCCCGCTGAGATGGCGCTGGAAAAATGCCACCGTCTCCGCTCGGACCCGGTGGAGAGCGGAGGGGCTGAAATTGTGTCCTTCTCCAGGATAAAAATGGGTCGCAAACGGGTCATCGTGCGCACGGAGGAAAGCGAGTAGCGGCCTCGCGTATTTTGCGAAAGGCACCCGCTGGTCCTCGAGTCCGTGAATGAGCAGAATGGGCGGGAGCGGCTGGCGCGTCGCGCCTTCTGGGTGGGCGTTCCAAAATCCGCCCGCCTGCTCCACCACCGCGCCGATCGCGGGATTGCGCCGCGCTTCCTCGATCCCGGCAAAGGCGCCTAACGAATAACCAAAGATGCCGACCTTCCGTGCATCGGGTCGTTCCGCCTGCACCCAGGTGACGGCGTCGTGAACCGTCTCGCGCCAGGTTGGGAAAAGTTGCAGGAGCACCGCCTGCCGCGCGAACCAGGTGTGGGTGCGATCGAAATAATGCACCTGATAGGCCTCGAATCCCGCCGTCGCCAGCTCACGGGCGACGCGCGACATCTCCGGCCCGTCAAACAGCATCCCACCCGCTCCGTGCAGGACCAGAACCGGCGGATGAGCGGCTCCCGTTCGCCGCCCGGCCGGCGTATAAACATCCACCAGGATCTTCACCCCGTGGCTGGTGAATTCTTTTTCCGCCACCGTGAAAGGCTGGTCCCGCGAGCTTGGCGCCGTCGCGCACGCGCTCATTCCGATTAGTCCGCAGACGCCGCCCGCGATTCGGGCCAGAAGGCGAGGGTGAGCGATCTTCATTATGATCTATACGATCGACGGACGCCTTCTCCAGCTTGCGCACGGCGCCGATTTGGCGGTTGTTGTTAGGGCATGAGCAGCGCCGATCACGTCTTCACCCTCGGCATTGAAGAAGAGTTTCAGATTGTCGATCCGGAAACGCGCGAGTTGCGTTCCCACATCCAACAGATCCTCGGGGAAGGGAAAGTGACCCTGAAGGAACAGATCAAGCCGGAGATGCATCAATCGGTCGTCGAACTCGGGACCGACGTCTGTGGCAACATCGGCGACGCGCGAGAGCAGGTTATTCGTTTACGAGGCGAACTCGCCACCATGGCGGCACGCAGCGGGCTCAAGATCGCCTCCGCCGGTACGCATCCGTTCTCGCACTGGTTCGACCAGCAAATCACCGAAGGCGAACGCTACGAGACGATCGTGAAAGATCTGCAGCAGGTGGCGCGCGCTAATCTCATCTTCGGTCTTCACGTTCACGTCGGTATACCCGATCGCTCCATGGCGATTCACGTCATGAACCAGGCGCGCTATTTCCTCCCGCACCTTTATGCGCTCTCGACCAACTCGCCTTTCTGGGTCGGCCGCAACACCGGCTTGAAAGGCTATCGCCTCAAAGTCTTCGAGCGTTTCCCGCGCACCGGCACGCCCGATGCCTTCGAGAGCCTTTCCGAGTACGAAGATTTCCTCAAACTTCTGATCAAGACCGGCTGCGTTGACAACGCGAAAAAGATCTGGTGGGACATCCGGCTCCATCCGTTTTTCGACACCCTCGAGATTCGAATTTGCGACGCTCAGTCCCGCGTCGACGACACCATGGCGCTGGCCGCCGTCATCCAGGCCATCGTGGTGAAACTCCACAAGTTGCTCCGTCACAACACCACCTTCCGCGTCTATCGCCGCCGCCTCATCGACGAGAATCGCTGGCGCGCCTCGCGTTACGGGCTCGATGGCAAGCTGATCGATTTCGGCCGCGAATCCGAAGTCGACACCCGCGAACTGCTCAACGAACTGCTCGATTTCATCGCTACCGAGGTCGACGAACTCGGCAGTCATGAAGAGATCGCGCACGTCGAGAAGATCATGCGCGAAGGCACCGGTGCCGACCGGCAGATCGCCGCTTGGGAGCGCGAGCACAACATGCACGACGTGGTCGACCTGATCGTGGAAGAAACCTACGAGCGTCTGACAGTGCAAAAGCCACTGCCGGAACCCGCGGAGTCTGCCGAAGCCTGAGGCGTCGATTGCCCCCGGCGCTTTTCCGCGCCATGCTGAGCGCTCTTTTTCATGCCGAACCGCTTCACCGCCGCTGCCATCGATCCCGAGTTGATCCCCGGGGCCCGCAACGCCATTCGCGATTGCCTGCGCCTCCAGCCTAACGAGCGCATCACCATCATCACCGACCAGGCGACGAGCGAGATCGCCGCCGCCTTGCAGCAGCAGGTCGAGGAAGTCGGCGCCGAGCACGCCCTCTTCGTCCTCGAGGAATACGCCGCGCGCCCGCTCACCGGCATGCCGCAAGTCATTCTCGACGATTTGGGCGCTTCCCAAGTCTCCATTTTCTGCGCCCAAACCCAGCGCGGCGAGCTCGGCTCCCGCATGCAGATGAGCGACGTGGTGAATAAAAACCACATTCGCCACGGCCACATGGTCAACATCAGCCGCCAGATCATGCGCGAAGGCATGCGGGCCGATTTCCAGGCGATCGACGCCCTCAGCCAGCGCCTTGTCGAGATGGCACGCAAGACGAAACGTGTCACCTGCAAAACCGCCGCCGGGACCGACTACACCGCCGACCTTTCCGCCAACCTCCGCTGGCTCAAGACCAGCGGCATCATCACTCCCGAGAAGTGGGGCAACCTGCCCGGCGGCGAAATTTTCACCTCACCTTTCGACAGCAACGGGCTCTTCGTCGTCGACGGCGTGGTCGGCGATTACCTTTGCCAGAAATACGGCGACATTCAGGCCACGCCCCTCACGATCGAGATCAAAGACAATCGGATCAAATCGCTCGCCTGCGAAAACCAGGAGTTGCTCGACGAATTCCGCGCCTACACCAACACCGACGGAAACAGCAACCGCGTCGGCGAATTCGCAGTCGGCACCAACACCGCCTGCACCCACGTCATCGGCAACATTTTGCAGGACGAAAAAATCCCCGGCATCCACATTGCCTTCGGCCATCCCTACGCCGAGCACACCGGCCAGACCTGGCTCTCCAAGACGCACATCGACTGCGTCGGTCGCGACTTCGACATCTGGTTCGACGACGAACAAGTGATGGCGAACGGCAAGTTCCTGTTGTAGGGCGGGCGCTCCGCCTGCCCAGGCTGGATTCTCTTCCGGCAAACTGGGCAACCGGAGCGGTCGCCCTACAATCTTTTTCGCCAGAAACCGCTATTCCGTCCGCAGCGCCGCCATCGGGCTGATTCGTGTGGCTCGACGCGCGGGCAGCCAGGTCGCGAGCAGCGCCGCGACCACCAGCACCGCCGGCGCCATCGTGAAGGCGACCGGATCGAGCGCGCCGACTTCGTAAAGCAGACCGCTGAGCAATTTGCCCGTGCCGGCGGCGAGAAGCAGGCCGAGGAAGACTCCACCCGCCAGCATCACCGCGCCTTCGCGCATGAACATGCGCAGGACCGCGCCGCGTTGCGCGCCTAACGCCATCCGGATTCCGATTTCCCGTGTCCGCCGCGCGACCGCGTAAGCCTTCACGCCATAGACACCGACCGTCGCCAGCGCCAGCGCCAACCCGCCGAAGATGCTGAATAACGTCGCGCCCGCGCGCACGATCCAGAGCTCGAAGTTTCCATCGAGATGTTGAGCAAAAGTCTTCAAGCTCAGGATCGGCACCGCGGAATCGACTTCGCGCACGGTGCGGCGAATCAAATCGGTCGTCGCCGCGGCATTGCGCCCGGCGTTAGGCGCGAACTTGAGGTGAAAGAAAACG
>JALYOR010000322.1 GCA_030856765.1 Verrucomicrobiota bacterium
CTCCTGCGCCACTCCGCGCGCGCCGCCGCCTCCCAGCGCGAGTCCGATTTTCGGTCGCTCCTGGGCCAAGGCAAGGCTGGCCAGCCCAAGACAGAGAAATAAACTGAGGGTCGCCTTGATCATCGCCGGAGCCGCCGAGGGTGCGCCAGATATCTTCGCGCCGACCCTCCGCCTGTCGAACAGAAAAAGCCCGTTGCATTTCGGCCGCTCCGAGAGAAGGGAAGAGCGTTCTGCCGATCCCATCTTATGCCGAAGAAAAAGCCCAGTAGAGCGCTCGTCAGTGTGGTGATGGGGAGTGCCTCGGATTGGACCACGATGCAATCCTGTGTCGAACTGCTGGAAAAATTCGGCGTGCCTAACGAGCATCGGATCGTCTCCGCTCATCGCACCCCGGGCTTGATGGCGAAATTCGCGCAAGAAGCGGCGGAGCGCGGCGTGCAGGTAATCATCGCCGGCGCCGGCGGGGCAGCCCACCTGCCGGGCATGATCGCCGCGCAGACCTGGCTCCCGGTTCTCGGTGTCCCGGTGGAGTCGCACGCCCTCAAGGGTCTCGACTCGCTCCTTTCCATCGCGCAAATGCCGGCCGGCGTCGCAGTCGGGACGCTTGCCATCGGGACGGCCGGCGCGAAGAACGCCGCGCTCCTCGCGGCCAGCATCATCGGTCTGCACGACGCCAAAGTGCGGGGCGCGGTGGAGAAGTTTCGGCGCCGCCAGACCAAAACCGTCCTCGCCCAAAAGCTCCCGTCATGACGCAGCCCAAGGTGCTGCTTCCCGGCGCGACGATCGGCGTCATGGGCGGCGGCCAACTCGGCCGCATGTTTGCCGTCGCGGCGCGCCGGATGGGATATCGCGTCCACACCTTTTCGCCGGACGAGAACGGCCCAGCCGCTCAATTTTCCGACCTCGCCACCACCGCGCGCTACGACGACGAGGCGGCGGTTCGGCAATTCGCGCAGGAGATCGATGTGCTCACTTTCGAATTCGAGAACATCCCGGCCGCGACGATCGAATGGGCGGCGCACGACCAAACCGTTAGGCCGCGCGGTGAGGTTCTTCTGATCGCGCAAAATCGGCAGCGGGAGAAAGAGTTTCTGTCCGGGGCCGGCTTCCCCGTCGCGCCTTTCGCACCCGTCGCGAGCATCGCCGAACTAACGAGCGCGGTGGAGACGATTGGGCGGCCGGCCATCCTGAAGGGCGCGGCCTTCGGCTACGATGGCAAAGGCCAGCAGCGAATCGATCCGGACACCGACCTCGCCGCCGTTTGGGAAGGACGCGACGACGAGCGCTGCGTGCTCGAGGGAGTGATCGATTTTGCCAAGGAAATCTCGGTCATCGTGGCTCGCGACCCGCACGGTGCGACGGCGATTTTCCCGGCCTGCGAAAACAACCATCGCCATCACATTCTCGATCTCACCCTGGCACCGGCCCGCGTCGAGAAAACCATTGCCTCGGCCGCCGGGGAACTTGCCCGCGGCGTGGCGGAGAAGTTGAATCTGGTCGGGCTCCTCGCGGTCGAGATGTTTCTCAAAGGAAACGGGGAATTGATCATCAACGAGCTCGCGCCGCGGCCGCATAACTCGGGGCATTGGACGATCGAAGGCTGTGTCACGAGCCAGTTTGAGCAGCATGTGCGCGCGGTTTGCGGACTGCCGTTGGGCGCGACCGCGATATTGCAGCCAACCGCAATGGTTAACCTGCTCGGCGATCTCTGGAGTGAGGGAGAACCCGATTGGGCGGCGGCGCTCGGCGAGCCTAACGTTCATCTCCATCTTTACGGAAAACGCTCGCCACGGCCGGGTCGCAAGATGGGACATCTGACCGCGACGGGCGAAACCGTCGAGGCCGCCGCGGATAGCGTTCAGCGCGCCCGAGAGCTCTTGACCGCACGCTGAAGTGAAAACCGAAATCGCGCCGACCGGCTCGCCTAACGAACGCGCTGAAACGGTGATGCGCGCGCTGGAGCTTCTCCGGGTCGGCGAAGTCGTGGCCCTGCCGACCGAGACCGTCTATGGCCTGGCAGCCGACGCGCTTTCCGCCGCCGCGGTGGTCAAGATCTTCGAGACGAAAGAGCGGCCCCGCTTCGATCCGTTGATCGTGCATCTGCCGGAGCGGGATTGGCTGGAGAAACTCACCTTGCCCGAGAGCGAAACGCAGAGCCTGGTCGAGGCCTTGACGACGCAATTCTGGCCCGGCCCGTTAACGATAGTCCTGCCGCGCAGGGAGATCGTTCCTTCGATCGCCACCGCGGGGCTCCCGACCGTGGCCGTCCGGATGAGTGCGCATCCTGTTTTTACCGAGATCGTGCGCGCTTTCGGGAAACCGCTCGCGGCCCCGAGCGCGAATCGCTTCGGACGCATCAGCCCGACCTCGGCCGCCGACGTCGCCGAAGAATTGTCGGGCCGGATTCCACTCGTCGTCGATGGCGGCGCCACCCAGCATGGAATCGAATCGACCGTGATCGCGCCACGCTCCGGTGGGATCGAGATCCTGCGCTCAGGTCCGATCACGCGGGAGGAGCTTGCCCATTTCGGCGCGGTGCGCATGGGCATTTCGGGCGCGGCCGAGTCGCCCGGACAATTGCCGGCCCATTATCGCCCGAGCACTCCGCTACTGCTGACCGACAACATCACGACCGTGACCGTCCCGCAGGGTAAACGCTACGGCGCGCTCCTCTGGAACGAACACGCGCCTAACGAGAGCTTCGTTGAAACGCGACGCCTAAGCACGACGAACAATCTGCGCGAAGCAGCTTCGAATCTGTTTCGCCAGCTCCGCGAACTGGATCACGCGGATGTGGATCTCATCCTGGCAGAAGCGGTCCCCGAAAGCGGCTTGGGCGTGGCGATCATGGATCGCCTCCGCCGCGCCGCGCATTCTTAAATCGGCACGGGGAAGGCTCCGCTTCCTAGCAGGCGTTAGCCCTGATGCGCGAGGCAGGCTCGGATGAAGCCGCTGAAGAGCGGGTGCGGCTTGTTCGGTTTGCTCTGGAATTCAGGGTGATACTGGCAGGCGAGGAAAAACGGGTGCTCTCGCAGTTCGATCAGTTCCGCGAGCGATCCATCCGGAGACGTGCCGCTGATCACGAAGCCTTTCTCCGCCATCTGCTCCCGATACTTCATGTTGAACTCGTAACGGTGCCGGTGGCGCTCCAGCACCTCATCGTGCTTGTAGATCTGCTGCGCCATGGTCTCGGGCACGATCTTGGTCGGCCACGTCCCGAGGCGCATGCTGCCGCCTTTTTTGCGAATCTTCTTTTGCTCGTCGAGCAGACAAATGACCGGTTCGGTCGTCTCTTGATCGAATTCGATGCTGTTGGCAGCCGCGATGCCGCAGACGTTGCGCGCAAACTCGATCGTCGCGACCTGCATCCCGAGACAAAGGCCGAGATATGGCACCTTGTTTTCCCGCGCGAATTGCGCCGCGCGAATCTTCCCTTCAACACCCCGCTCTCCGAACCCGCCTGGAATGAGAATGCCTGCGACATCGACCAGCTCGCCGTTCACACCGTCTTCGAGCGACTCGGCATCGATCAGGCGCAGATCGATTCCGCAATCGTGGCTGGCGGCGGCATGAGTGAGCGATTCGTAAATACTTTTGTACGCATCCTGCAGCTCGATGTATTTGCCGACGACCGCGATTTTGACCTGCTTCTTCGGGTTGATCACGCGACTAACGAACTTGCGCCAGTCGCTGAGGTCGGGCTGGGGCGAATCGATACGCAGAAGCTGGCAGACGAGTTCGTCGAGCCCTTCTTCATGCAACATGAGCGGCATCTCGTAGATGGTGTTGGGCACGTCCCGCGCCTCGATGACCGCATCGAGTCCGACGTTGCAGAACATGGAGAGCTTTTGCCGGACGTCGGCATCGAGGGGATGTTCGGTGCGGCAAATCAGGACCTGCGGTTGCAAACCGATCTCACGCAATTTGGCGATGCTCTGCTGGGTCGGCTTGGTCTTGAGCTCTCCCGCCGCGCGGATGAAAGGCACGAGCGTGACGTGCATGTTGACCACGTTCTGCGGCCCGACTTCGAGAATGAATTGGCGGATCGCCTCGAGAAAGGGGAGGCCTTCAATGTCGCCGGTCGTGCCGCCGATTTCGGTGATGACAATGTCGACCTTTTCCGGATCGGCGACCTGGCGGATGCGGGCCTTGATCTCGTCGGTCACATGCGGAATGACCTGCACTGTGTTGCCGAGATAATCGCCCCGGCGCTCTTTCAAAATGACGCTCTCGTAGACCTGGCCGCTCGTTAGGTTGTTGTTTCGCGAGAGAACGCAGTTGGTGAAACGCTCGTAATGGCCGAGGTCGAGATCGGTCTCGGCGCCGTCGTTGAGGACGTATACTTCACCGTGCTGGAACGGATTCATCGTCCCGGGGTCGACATTCAGATACGGATCGAATTTTTGCAGGAGCACACGCTGCCCCCGCAGTTCGAGCAAGGTGCCGAGAGAAGCGCCCGCGAGGCCTTTGCCTAACGAACTGACCACACCGCCGGTAACAAAAATATATTTCATCGCGAACGAGTCTGGCGTGGTCGGCTCCGGGCCGGCGCGAGCAGCTGGCGCTCGATCGCCCAGGCGTCGTCCGGTGTATCGACTCCAGGCGAGCCGCTTTTGGTCACGACCACGTGAATCTTTACGCCATTCTCCAGCGCGCGCAATTGCTCCAGTGCTTCGGCTTTTTCCAAGGGCGAAGGCCGCCAGCGCACCAGGCGCAGGAGCACGTCACGGCGGTAACCGTAGATCCCTTGATGACGAAAATATTGGACCGGCGAGGTGATGTCGCGCGGGTAGGGGATGGCCTGACGGGAAAAATAGAGCGCGTGTCCCCTGCGATCGAGAACGGCTTTGACCTGGTGCGGCGAGTGCACGTCGGCTGGGTCGGAAAAAGGATGCACCGCCGTGACCATTTCGATTTTGGGGTCGCGCTCCATTTTCCGCGCGAGTTGGTTGAGGAGGCGTGGTTCGACCAGGGGTTCGTCGCCCTGGATGTTAATGAGGTGAGAAACGCCCCGCATTTTGGTCGCGACCTCGGCGATGCGATCGGTTCCGGTGGCGTGCTTTGCACTCGTTAGGCTAACTTCTGCGCCCCAGCCGAAAGCGGCTTCCGCGATCCGCATGTCGTCGGTCGCGACGATGACGGTGTCGAGAGATTTGGCGCGGCGGCATTGTTCCCAGACATGCTGGAGCAAAGGCTTGCCCGCGATCGGATGAAGCGACTTGCCCGGGAAGCGGGTCGATCCCCAGCGAGCGGGAATGATGCCGACGATCTTGGTCATAGCGAATTCTGGGGACTGTAGCACGGGTGGGAAGTGCACGAACTGGATCTGGGTAGCGCACACGTCTCTTGTGCTGGTCGCGCTGTTCCAGCGCGCCGAACCTGGCCAGGCTTCAGGGAGCCAAATTGCCGTCCATTTTGTTCAAGATCGTGAGGGAGTTCGCGACGGTGAGACACCGTCGCCAGCACACGAGACGTGTGCGCTACCCAGCGTCCGGCTGCTTGCCTAGCCCGCGTATGATTTCCGCCGCGGCCCGGAAATCGTCCGCGACCCAATCCGCACCCGCTTGCTCGGCCTCCTTCGCGCCATAGCCAGTCTTCACAAGGATCGTTCGGACGCCCGCATTTCGCCCGCACTCGACGTCGATCGCCTTATCGCCAATGAAGAACGAGCGCGCCAGATCGATCCCGTGGTCGCGCTCTGCTTCCAGGACCATGCCAGGAGCTGGTTTACGCCGATCGGTCGCGCGGTCGGGGCGGTCGGGACAGAAATAGACCCCATCGAAAGTCGCGGGGAGAACCGCGCGCGCGACCTCCGCCTCCACGAGTCGATATTGCGCCTCGGTGAAATAGCCGCGGCCGATTCCGGCCTGGTTCGAGATGACGATCAGCTTGTAGCCAGCCGCTTTAAGTTGCACGAGCGCCTCCGGCACCCCCGGGAAGATCTCTACCAGTTTGGGATCGGAGCAGTAATTGACTTCCCGCATCAGGGTCCCATCGCGATCGAGAAAGACGGCCGACGCGGATTCGTTAGGCGCCATTGTCGTCCTCGAAGCTCGCGATCAACTCCGCTGGCGTGACAGTGGCGGTCCCGAGTTTGGCCACCACCACGGCGCTGGCGTGATTGGCAATCTCGGCCGCTTCCACCGGCGAAGCGCCGCAGCAAAGCGCCAGCGTAAAGAGCGCAATGGCGGTATCGCCGGCGCCGGAAACATCGAAAACCTGGCGCGCCTTGGTGGGAATATGATGCGGCGGCTGGTTTCGCTCGAGCAGCATCATGCCCTGTTCGCCGAGCGTGATGAGCAGCATCTCGGTGTCCCACGCTGAGAGAAGCCGCAGGCCTGCGGTCAGGAGCGGCTTATCCTCCAGTGGCGGATCGACCGGATCGGTCGCGGGCAAGCCGGCGGCGTGCAGCGCTTCGATGCGGTTCGGCTTCACCGCGGTGATTTTTCCCCAATCCACTTGGCGATGGGGATTCGGATCGGCGGTCGCGATTTTGCCCGCGGCGTGGAGCTCGCTCGATAATTGCCTAACGAGCTCGGGGTTAAGAAAACCTTTGCCGTAATCTTCGAAGATAAAGCCGTCGAGCGTGGATAGGATTTGGCGCACGCCGTCGGTCACTTGCGCGACCTGTTTCTCGCTCGGGGAGCGGATCTCTTCCCGATCAACCCGCACCACTTGCTGGTGCCGCGCCACGATCCGCGTCTTGACGATGGTGCGAAAGTCGGTGTCCTCGAGGACCAGCTCGGTCGCGATCATTTGTTCGCGCAGGAGTTCGAGCAATTGCCGGCCGCTGTGGTCGGTGCCGACCGTTCCGATGACCGAGACCTCGCTGATGAACTCACGCAGGTTTCGCGCGACGTTGGCCGCGCCGCCCGGGTAAAACGATTCGCCGGTCACTTCCACGACCGGCACCGGCGCCTCCGGAGAGATGCGGCCGACCTTGCCCCAGACGAATTCGTCCAGCATCAGATCGCCCGCGACGGCGATCCGTTTGCCGGCGGCGCGAGCCAGAATTTCACGAAGTCGATCGAGTTTCATGGAAGAGTCCGCGAAATCAATCGACGCGAAAGACCGCCGCGGAAAGAGTTTGCTCCGATTCTAGAAAACGGGATCGTATCGCGATTTGTGCCCGGTGGCGGTTTTGCATAAAGTGCCCAACTAATCCTGAATACCTTTCAGAAATCAATAGTCGAAGCTGCGGATGAGACCTTTCGTTAACCTATTTTTACTAACCGGCTGCCTCCTCGCGCCTTACTCGCTCGCCTCCGCGGCATCTGATGTTCCGCGCAAGATCGACGTAAAGCGGCTGTCGAAAAACATCGATGACGTCGTCGTGCCGCTGCCCAATGAAATCTTTGCCGCGCTCGGCAAGCTCGACAGCGTGAACTGGAAAGAGTTCGTCCGCACGAACAAGGGCACCAATTTCACCGAACGCCCGCGGATCGCGCTGCTCCTCGGCACCGTCATCGCTGACGGCTTCATCGCCGTGCAGGCGGAGGATGCGCCGAGCGTGAAAGAGATCGGTCAACGGGTCGTGAGCCTGGCCAAGGGGATCGGGGTGGGAAACTCCATTGTGCCGCACGCCAAGGCCATTACCGAAGCGGCCGATCGCCGCAACTGGCCGGCCGTGCGCTTGGAACTCGATCGCACCCAGAACAGCGTGCAGCAGGCCATGAATGAGGTGCACGACGAAAAGCTTTCGCAGCTCGTGAGCTTGGGCGGCTGGTTGCGCGGCACCCAGGTGCTGACTTCGGTGGTGAATCGCCACTTTTCCGAGGATGGAGCTGAACTGCTGCATCAGCCGGACCTGCTGGAATATTTCCAGAGAAAACTCGAGACCATGCCGGAGTTCAAGGTGGCGGTCATCTCTCAGATCAAGACTTCGTTGATGGAAGTGAAACCGCTGATCGAAACCGACCAGCCTATCCCGGCGGATTCGGTCAAGAAAATTAATGATATCACCACGCGCCTGGATAGTGCGATCGTGACTCGTAACCCATAGACCTGCCCCTGATGCGTTCGTCGAATTCAATGACTCGTCGCACTGCTTCGCTCCTCGCGATGCTGCTCATCGTGCAGGTGGCCGCCTCCCGCGCCTCGGTGGACGACGCGCACTCCTTCGCGCTCCAATCGGCCGAGCCTTACGTCAAGGAAGGCTATCAGGTGCGCGAGGATTACTGGGGTGGCGACCTAGGGGTCGGGGAGAAAAAGGCGGTCCGACAACAGCTTTTCAAAGGCAACGATTATTGGTTCTGGATGGGTACTGAGGTGGAGCAGGCGAAGGTCTCGGTCCACATTTATGACGGCGACGGCAAGCTTTGCGAACAGCCCGACAGTTGGCAGAAGGGGCACTTCGCCGCGGCCCACCTGATTCCGAAGACGACTGGCAGCTATTTCGTCATCGTGGCGGTGGAAGCCTCCCCGGAAGAGCGCACCCACTGGGCGCTGGTTTACGGGTTCCGATAAGATAGGGCGCAGCCGAAGCTCGGTGGCGCGAGGCTCCACCGTCAGGTGGAGTGCGCCGCTGCGGAAGCGACAGCGCGCCCGGCTCGACAGACTCTCGCACCACCGAGGTCGTCCCAACCGAGTCGTCACTACCAGTTGTCATCCCGAGCCGCCGAAGGATGGCGA
>JALYOR010000326.1 GCA_030856765.1 Verrucomicrobiota bacterium
GCGCCATCCCGTCACCCGCCGGCAGGCGGATGAGTTTGCCGGCGGCATCCGCGGCGCGCACCCGTTCCGTCCGGCGCACGAGATCGTTTAACTTATGGAGCACTTCGCTCTGCTGGTTGATGAGCAATTTGGAGTAGCCCACGATGTCGATGAAGAGCACATGGCCAATCTCGAGAGGAAGATCCCGTTTAGCTCACTGGACATCCCGAGTTTCTCTTATTCCTTTGGGTCCTTCGGCGCGGGCCAGGCGACGAGTTTTTCGAACCGCGGATCGTTCCGCAGGGGATCGAACATCGGATCGAGCCGGAGGCGTGCGGGCGTGAGTGGTACCTCTGCCGTAGGCACCGGCCCCTCGTATGGCATCGTTAACAGTTTTTCCAACGCCGTGATGGCGCGATCGGGCTCTCCCACGCGCGCCGCCACACGGGCCAGTATTTCGATGGGCCAACCGCCGTCCTTTGCATCCTTCTCGACGGGGACTACGGCCAGGCCGCGTTCGGCTAGAGCTAGCGCAGCGTCCTTGTTACCAAGGAAGGCATTAGTGAGCGCGAGATCACCGATAAGCGTGAAATTCTCCGGCTGTTCCTCAAGGAACGGTTCCAGCTCACCGACCGCCTGGCGCCAGGTTTCCTGCGCACCGGTTTTATCGCCCGCAACCTCCTGCGCCCAGCCCAGGTAAAAGCGCAGCTCGCCATTGTAAAAATTCAAAGCGGGATCCGGCTTTGCGAGCAGTTCTTTCATTCGCGCGATCATTTGCGCAGGGCGCCGCTCCAAGACCGCCTGGTATACTTGAGTCTCCAACGCGACCACGTCTTCCGCCTTTGGACGGATCGTAGAGAGGAGCGCCGCTGCCCGCGCGAGGTCGCCCTCGGCTTGTGCGATACCCGCCTTGTAGACAATGGGATCAATCTCGTCGGGAGTAATCTCGAGAACCTGGTCGAGCTTCCGCAGAGCCTCTGGAAACCGCCGGAGCATAATGTAGGACGCTGCGTGGTTGGCGAGTAATTGTGCGTTGCGTGGGTCCAGGCGCTCCGCCTCGTTGAAGTACGACTCATTCTGATCCCATTGACCTCGCCTGCGGGCGACGCCGCCCAGCAATGAAAAAACCCGACTGCTATTGGGCAGCGCCTTACCTGCCTGCTCGTAATAACGCACGGCGGTGTCGTAGTCCTTCAGGCACGCGTAATAGTAGAATCCCTTTGCCAGCACAGCCTCGCCGAGATTTGGCTGAAGCGTGAGCGCAGTTTCTGCCGCTTGCCGTATCTCTTCGCGCAGCGCCGCCGTCTTAGGGAGCGCTTCTGAAACGTAGCCGGTCGCATCAACGTCTGACAGTAGCGCCCAGGCGAGAGCAAACTTCGGATCCAGTCTCACCGCCTCGCGGAAATATTTCTGTGCGCCGAGCGCGGTTGCAAGTGAGGAGCCGCCTGCAGGTTTGATCGTATAAGCCAAGGCGCGCAGGTAGGCGTCATATGCGTCTAGATTCTCTGTCGGTTTCGCCGCGATGACCTGCTCTTCGGGCCCGGTGAGTTTGGCTCGCAATTGGTCCGCGATCGCTTTAGCGACTTCACTCTCGACCGTGAAAATGTCGGTTAATTTGCGATCAAAGGTTTCCGCCCAAAGATGCGAATCGTTAGCTGCTTTGATCAGTTGGACGTTCACGCGCACGGCATCCCCGCTCTTTTGCACGCTACCTTCCACGATGTGGGCCACTCCAAGTTGCTTCGCGATCTCGGGCAGATTTTCCGGCGCGCTTTTGTAATGCTCCGTCGAAGTGCGCGAGATGACTTTCAGGTCGGCGATCTTCGATAAGCGCGTCAGTATCTCGTCCTGGATTCCGTCCGCAAAATAGGCATTCGCTTTTTCTTCGCTCCGGTTTTCGAAGGGTAAAACGGCGATCGATTTTTCCGGAATCGCGGGCGCGGTTACAGTCGGCGATGCAGAGGGTGCGGGGTTCGGTGCCGGCGCGCGCTGATAAGAGAAAAACTTTGTCGTCGCAGGCGCGAAAAAGACGGCGACGATCCCGAGACCGAGCAGCAAGCAGATAAGAATTGCCAGCGCGATCAGCAGACGTTTACTGCGCGCGGGCGAAGGTGCCGCCACCGCGGTCTGTTTCTTCTCTTTCGCCAGCTGGAATTTTTCCGGCACTTTGGGATTGCCGAGGTCCTCTGTGTAGAGATTTGCCACTGAGATGACGGTCCCATGCTTCACCTCGCACTCGCCGAGGTCGTGCAAGAGCGGCTGCCAGTGGCGGTATTGCGCGAGATCGTCCGCGACGCGTTTCGAGAGCAGAATGTGCCCGGCGTCGCCGCAATCCATCACCCGCTGCGCCATATTAATCCCGGCGCCGGTGACGTTGGCGCGATCGTTTACGTCGGCCACCTCGTTGATCGGGCCACTGTGAATTCCCATCCGCAGTCTCAACTCCGGATGCGCTTTATCGGCGCGTGCCAACTCGAGGGCACATTGCGCAGGCGCTTCCGGGCTGTTGCGGAAGACCAGTGCCATCCCATCGCCGGTCGCGAGTCGAATCAGTTTCCCCGCCGCATCCGCCGCCCGAACTTGCTCGGAGCCCCGCACCATCTCTTTCAGATGCTCGAGCAGCTCCCCCTGCTCGTTGATGAGCAACTTCGAGTAGCCCACGATGTCGACGAAGAGGACGTGACCAATTTCCAGCTCGAGGTTTTTGTCCACGTCGCTCACCGATCCTGACTCTAAGCGCTCGACCCGGGAGTCTCTAGGCCATTCTTGCCGCGGGGCGGTTGGCTTTTCCGTAAATCCCTCGGGCAACTTCTCGTTCCAATTCCCCGCTCTCGTCGGTGCCGAGAGGCTCTCTGGGTAAAGCCCTATCGCCCACCATGTGCTGAAGAAGGTGTTCGCTTCTTTATCCTAGCCCAGAGGAGGACGCGTCCACCTTTGCCTCATGATTTCCCCCGGTCCGCTCGACTCCTTGCGCGCGGCGCAGACCTATCGTGGCGGGACGGACTACGCTGGACCGTTGCGCAGCCTATCTTGGGGAGAGAGGGCAGCGAGCGTAGAAGGGATTTTGCTGAGGTCGAATCTCGATCGAAGAAATTCGCCTAACGAATCGTGACATGGACTTCGGGCAACACTTTTTTCGCGAGATCGAGCGCATCCCAGTTCGAGAGGCGAATGCAGCCGTGACTGGTGGTGCGGCCGATCGTCTCTGGCGCCTCGGTGCCGTGGATGCCGCTCCCCTTGTGATTAAGTTCCATC
>JALYOR010000344.1 GCA_030856765.1 Verrucomicrobiota bacterium
AGTCGCGCCCGCGCAGGATCCAATCCTCGGTCATGTCTTCGCCGATGGCGCGCACACCGCGCAGGACCTGCCAGGTGCCGTAGATGTAGTTGACGCCCCAGCGGCCGTACCAGGAGCCGTCGTCTTCCTGCGTCTCGCGCAGGTAACGCACGGCCTTGCGGATCAGCGGACGGCCGGGGTTGAACCCGATGTAGCCTAACAACTCCAGGGTCCGCGCGGTGAGGTCGCTGCAGGTGGGATCGAGGATGGCGTTGTGATCGGCAAAGGGCATGTCCTCGAGCCAATGGCGGGTGACGTCTTTATCGAAAGCCGCCCAGCCGCCGTCGCGACATTGGAAACTCAGCTGCCAATCGAGGGCGCGATCGAAGACTTCGGCCAACTCGGCCTGTTCTCCAGGCCGCACCAGGCGCAGGGCCATCAGCACCATCGCGGTGTCGTCCGTGTCCGGGTAAAAGATGTTGTTGTATTCGAAGGCCCAGCCGCTCGCTTCGGCGTGCGAATTGTTCATCGTCCAGTCGCAGCGGACGCGCACCTCTTTGTCGATCAGCCATTGGGCGGCTTTTTGCAGAGCCGGGTGTTGGGCCGGGAAACCCGATTCGGCCAGCGAGATGATGTTGATCGCGGTATCCCAGATCGGCGAGAGGCACGGCTGAATGCGGAAATCTTCCGGGTCGTCGACAAAGAGCCCGCGGAAATCCTCCAGCGCTTTTCGGTAAAGCGGGTGGTCCTTTGAATAATCGAGGGCGCGCAAAGCGATGATGGAATTGAGCATCGCCGGGAAAACCGCCGCGAGCCCATCACTCCCCTCCCCGATGCGCTCGACCATCCAGCGCTCGGCTTCTTCCAAAGCGCGCTGCCGGAGCGGGCGGCTGTGCCAGCGCTCGAGAACTTTCAGGGCGCGGTCGGCGCGGAGGAAGAAATTCCGCCAGGTGAGCAGTCGATGGTCGCGGGCGAGGGTAAAGTCGTTGCCCTCCGTGCCGACCGGGTAGAGCTCGTGCAGTTGCTTGTCGTGCGGCAGCGCCCGGGTCGGCTTGAAATGATTGATGATGGCGAGCGGGATGAGCATGGCCCGGCTCCAGGAGGACATCTTGTAGATGTTGAAAAAGCACCAGCTAGGGAGCAGCAGCATCTCGACCGGGATGACGGGTAGATATTTCCAGGGAAATTGCCCTAACAATGCCAGGTAGAGCTTGCTGTAGGTGTTCATCCGCGGGACCCCGCCGAGCCGGAGGATGTTGGCGCGGGCTTCCTGCATGAAGGGGGCCTCGGGGCTGTGCCCGGCGAGTTTGAGGGCGAAGTAGGCTTTGACGCAGGCGTTGATCTCGCTTGGGCCGCCGTAGTAAATGTTCCAGCCGCCGTCGGGGAGCTGGCGTTTCAGAATGTGCCGGGTGCAGCGGCGCTGCAGGGTCTCGTCCACCTCGCCGAGCCAGTGCATGAAGAGCACGTAGTCAGAGCAAAGGGTGCTATCGACCATCAGCTCGCCGACCCAGTGGCCGTCGGGCTTTTGCTGGCGGAGGAGGTTTTGCTGCGCGAGTCCGATCGCTTCCGTCAGCTCGTCGTTAGTCGCGAGCCGCGGCGCGCTTTCTTTCGCGATGCGCGGCAGGGCGATGATGTTGGCTGACGGATTACCCATGTCGGGCGATCAAGACGCCTGCGCGGCCGGCTCCGCTTTCTTGCCGGTGAGGTGGCCGTTGCCAATCGTGACGCCATTATAGGCGGCGATCTCGCTGCCTTTGCCGGTCGCTTTGGGCCGGGCGCTGAAGTTGAACTTGATCGTCTTCCAAGTGTCGCCGGGTTTTGCCTGCAGCCCGAGGCTGGCGGTCGGCTCGTAGCCGCAATGGGTCATGCAATTCTCGCAGCGCGGATCTTTGGCCACGCCGTCGACCACGCCGTATTTGCTCCAATCGACATGCTCGAGCAGCTCGGCGTAGCTCTCGTAGTGGCCTTTCGAGCCGGCGGTGTCGGTCATGAAATAGCAGGGCGCTTTCCAGCCCGCGATGTTGCGGGTCGGGATCGCCCAGGCGGAGCAGGTCAAGTCGCGTTTGCCAGCGAGGAATTCGAAATAAACCGGCGTGCCGAAGAAGGTGTAGCGCTGCATCCATTCTTCCATCTTGCTGAATTTCTTCACCGTCAGCGCGCGGGTGAGGAAGAAATTCTCCGGCTGCAGGTTAAGCCGGGCGAT
>JALYOR010000372.1 GCA_030856765.1 Verrucomicrobiota bacterium
GCATTTGCAGGTCGAGATGCTTCTTGAAGAAATCGAACTTCGGATCCGTCGTGGCGTCACGCAGTTGGCGCATCCGATCGATCGCCTTGCGCGCGTCAACGAGGTGGCCGGTGTGCGCCTGCCCGAGTGCATGAGCGTATTCGATCAGCCCCTCGAGGAACGGGAAGGTAGTCCAGTGCGACAGCGCCGGGATGGGAAGCGCGGCGGCAGCTGCCCAGTCATTGCGTTCAAGTGCGAAGCGGGCGGGGATCGCGGCCAAACCGTAGGCAGCGCTGAATTCCAAATCGGGATTGGTTCCCCGGACCGTGGCGACGAAATCGACGATCTCCTTCGCCTTCTTGTCCTGGCCCTCCTGAAGATAGGAGTAAGCCAGGTAGTCGAGCGCGTGGAGTTCCTCGGCTTCGGTCGCATCGCGGTGGCGCATTTTGGCGTAAGCGCGGGAGGCTTCGGCGGAGGCAAGATTGGCGGCGATCGATTCGTCCCACATCCCGAGCCGCGTGAAGATGTGCGACGGCATGTGGAGAGCGTGCGGGACCCAGGGCGCGATCGCGCCGTAGGCCTGGGCGGCGGGCAGTCCGCGCTCAGCCAGTTCGGGATAATCGTAGCTGTGGATCAGGTAATGAGTGACCCCCGGATGGCTCGGGTTCCTCTTCCAGAGCCGCTCAAGAATCTCCGCCGCGGCCAATTGATTGGACCGCGCGGTGTCGTTAGGCGTGGCGTAACCGACCGACAAGCACGCCAGGGCGTAAAACGTCTGTGCCTCGAGATCCTGTGGATATTTCTCCGCCAGTTCGCGCATCGCTTTTTCGTAAACGACCACGCGATCGCGCGCTCCGACCGGTCCGTGACACGATTGGCCGACCGCTTTCCCGGCGGGACCATCCGGCGCGTGATAATAAGCGTGCAGCGCGGAGATAAAGCGCCGCTCGCGATCCGAGCCGGGCGCCATGGACATTGCCTTGTCGATCGCCGCCGTGCCCGCGCTCATTTCGTCCGGGTTGGGAGGGGTCCAAATCGGATGCCACCAAGTCATCGCGATGCCCCATTGCGCCATCGCGCAGCTGGGATCCTCCTCCGCCACCGCGGTAAAAATCCGCCGCGCTTCCTCGTAAAAGAACGAGTGTAGTAACGCTACCGCGCGCTCGAACTCCGGCTTGACCTGCGCCGAGCAGGAGATTGCGAAATCGACCTTGCCCGCGGCGGACAAGTCGCCGGGAGCGCGCCCAGCTGGGACTTCGGCGCGCAGGAGGGGAAGGCTCGTGCCGAGCACTGCCAGAATGACAGAGCGAGATAAGAAAGCCCGTGTGCTCATCGAATGAGAACTCCTCTCCGGAGACTTCCACGGCGGCGATTAAGCCGCAAACTTAAAAACGATCTTCCCGGCGCGTTCGCCCTGGCCGGCGCGCGCCACGGCGGCCGCGAAATCGGAGAGGGGATAGGTGCGTTCGATCTTCACCTGCAACAGGCCCCGCTGCGCGAGCTTAAAGATGCTGGCAAAAGTTTCCGCGCGTTCCGCCCCGGTCGCGTTCTCGTACCACTTGTTTACCCAGAAGCCGGTGAAGTGGAGATTTTTGAAAATCAGGAGTCCGTTAGGTAGGGTCACGGGACGCAGGCTCATGGCGCCGATGGTGACGATGGTCGCTTCGGGCGCGACGATCTTCGCTATCCGCAACGCACTCTCGCCGCCGACCTGATTGATTCCGAGGCGGATCGGGGCGCCTTTGGTCGCGTCCGCGGCGGCTTCGCGCAGTTCGTCGTTGTCGAGCAGGACGACATCGCCGCCGGCGGCGCGTAGCTCTTCGGCTAACTTCGCCCGCCTAACGACATTCAAGGTGCGCCATCCCATTTCGCGACAAATCGCGATGACCGCCTGTCCGACGCCGGAGTTGGCCGCGTTCTGGATCACCCAATCGCCTTTTTCCAACCGCACGAAATCGTGCAGGAGACGCCAGGCGGTGATCGGGTTGATCTTCAACATCGCCGCCTGTTCCGGCGCGATATCGTTAGGCACGACCACCAGCTTCTCGGCCTTGACCACGGCGGCTTCGCGCCAACTACCGAGGTCGTGTGGCAGGATGACCTGCGAACCGACGGCGAGATCCCGCACGTTGGCGCCGACTTCTTCGACAATCCCGGCGCCCTCAAAACCAGGCGTGGCCGGCAAAGGCGGGCGGATCGGATACTTGCCTTCGATCTGGTTCAGATCGGCCGGATTGATCGGCGCGGCCAGCATCCGCACACGCGCGTCATCGGCTCCCACCGGAGGAAGCTCCTGTTCCTCCAAACGCAAAACCTCCTCGGGTTTTCCGTGCGCCTGGTAGACAATGGCCTTAGTAATCCCGCTCATTCCGATGGACTTGCACCCTAGCGCGAACACACCCGCGGGCAATCTCCGATCCGGCGCGCGTGTTGCGCTCATCGGGATGGGGGCCAATGTCGTCCTCGCGACCGCGAAGATCCTCGCCGGCGCGCTCGGCCATTCCTACGTCCTGATCGCGGATGGCATCGAGTCCGCACTCGATATTGCCGGTTCGGCCATCATTTGGGGCGGGTTAAAATTCGCCGCCCGTCCGCCCGACGAGACCCATCCCTATGGCCACGGCAAAGCGGAACCGGTTGCCGCCATCATCGTGTCGTTGGGCGTGCTCGCCGCCGCCGTCGTGATCGCGGCTCGCAGCGTGCACGAAATTTTTCAGCCGCACCACGCGCCGGCTCCATTTACCCTCATCGTGCTGGTGGCCGTGGTGATCGTGAAAGAGCTGCTCTTTCGCAGCGTCGCTCGATTGGGTCGGAACGCCGAAAGTACCGCCATCCAAACCGACGCCTGGCATCATCGCACCGATGCGATGACCTCGGTCGCGGCCTTCATCGGCATCTCCATCGCCCTCCTCGGCGGACCGCGCTGGCAGAGTGCGGATGCCTGGGCGGCGCTCTTCGCCTGCGTGCTCATCGCGGCCAACGGCTGGCGCTTGTTCTATCCGGCGCTACGCGAAGTCCTCGATACCGCGCCGCGCGGCGAGATCGTCGAGCAGGTGCGGGTGGCGGCGGCTGCGGTCCCGGGCGTGCTCGGAATCGACAAGTGTTTTGTGCGCAAGATGGGCCTCGCCTTTTACGTCGATCTCCACGTCGGGGTGGACGAGAACGTCTCCGTCCGGGCTGGTCACGACGTGGCGCACGAGGTGAAGGACGCGATCAAGCGAACCAATCCGGGGATTGTCGACGTGCTGGTCCATATCGAACCCGCCAGCATGTCTCGTTAGGCTGGCGGCGCGCTGAAATAGATCTTGAGCGGGGAAGTGCGCGGGGCTATTCCTGTGCCAGTTCTTTGCGAGTTTGACCCCGAAAACGTTCGGGGTTGATCAGTGGATCGGCGCGAGAAATCCCGTGAGAACCGGGAGCAGTTGCGCTGCTGTAACTGGATACGACTTCCCATGAGCCAATCGTAAGTCCCGCACAAGCGGGCCAGCGGTGAAGGCGGGAAGAAGGTGTGCTTCGAAAACTTCGGGGCCGCAAGCCAGGAGCCAGAATATTTGCCCGCTCCACCTCATTCGTGCCGCCGGGTGTGCGGGTCGGCACGACAAAACTTCTTCGCAAAAAGAAGAGTGAGAGTCGTGGACCAGCCGCTGGCAAGTGACGCGTCCGCCTCTCTTTTATTGGAGGTAGTGAGTTATGTTTAGTGCCAAGGTTGGCGGAGCTGAAAAGGCTCCGGGTAGCGCACCCGTCTCGGGTGCTGGTTTCGGCGTCCTCGCCGAGACGGTCTTTCGGCTTTTGTTCGTCTCAGGGAAAAAGTTCGCGACGGTGAGACGCCGTCGCCAGCACGCGAGACGCGTGCGCTACCCCGAGGCTTGGCTCGTGGCCTGTTTCGTTCTTGCGATGTCGTTAGGCTTGGCTCGAGCGCAGGTTGCGGTGAGCCCGCCCGCGACGGACGAAATCGTCGTCAGCGCGACTCGCCTTCCCCTTCCCGCAGAGGAGACGCCGGCCAGTGTCAGCGTCATCACCGCGGAGGATTTGGAGCAACGCCAAATCGAGCGAGTCTCGGATG
>JALYOR010000011.1 GCA_030856765.1 Verrucomicrobiota bacterium
CTTCGGCCGTGTCGTCGTTTAGCAGCGCGACGATCCGGTCTTCGAACGGAGTCGAGATTTCCACTTCTTCGTTCACCTCGCGCTCGACTCCGGCCCGGTAAGCCGCCAAGTCCCACGCGAAAAGGGATTCGTCTTCGTCATTCATGTGCCCGCCGATCCCGATCGAGCCTTTCGCCACCAGGCGTTGTTCGCCTGCCTTTTTCCCGCGGACGTAATGCAGGACGCGGTCGCCGCAGGCCAGGATGGCGTAGGGAATGATCTGCTTGTGCGACGGATCGGTTTCCGCGACGGCCCGCGAGAGAAAGTGATTGTTGCCGCGGGCGAGGAGTGTGTCGAGGTAGCGCTCCGGCTCGAAATTCAACCCATGGAAACTACCCAGCTGATCGAAGAGCTCTCGCCGGACGACGAGCACATTTTCGTTAGGCGAAGCCACTTCGCTAGAAGGAAAAAGTCGCCCCGACCTGCGGTCCGATCAGGTTCAAGCTCGGATTTGGGTCAGTCAGCCCGGCATTGGAGAGATGTTGGTAAAGCGCGCCGACGTTCACCTTCCAGTGGTCGTTGACTAAAAAATCGACGCCCACCGCGGTCAGGATATTGAAGGTGAAATCCTGCCCCTGACCGTCGCGGAACGCATCCGTGCTATCGATGAACCCGAGGCCGAGCCCGCCGGACGCGTAGGGCTGCAATCTCCAGCCGGGTCGGACGAAAACGTGGCGAAAACCAGCCGAGATGCCGAAGTAGCGATTCTCGGGTCCGCGGAAGATCGGCTCCGCCATGCCGAGGAGGTAGATCTGATTGTAACCGCGAAAGATGCTGTGATCGTCGCGATTCACACCCCAGCGCATCCGGGCGGTGAGGAATTGCGCGCCCACTTCGTAGGCGTTTGGATTGCCAATGAAGCCGAGCAAATAAGCCGTCTCGGCCGCAAACTCGAACTGCGGCGGATCGAAATCCTCCAAGGAAAGGGTGGCGCGGGTCGGCTCGCTGGGATCGACTTCGCCAGCTCGGGCGAGCCCGCCGCAAAGCAGCGCGATACCACCGGCGAGCAAGAGGGAGCGGAGCGATTGTTTCATGAAAGGGCCGAAGCATATTTCGAGTTCTGGTAATTGCAATGCGGGCGCCTGTCGCCATGCTCCTGACATGAAATCCATCATCGCTCTTGCTCTCGGCGCACTTTGTTCCCTGCCGCTGGTATCCATTCAGGCCGCCGAGAACAACGGCGACGCCGCCGCGCTGGCGGACGCGGTCTGGAAAGCGAGCGGGGGCGAGATTTGGGACAAGGTGAAGTCGATCGACTTTACCTTCACAGTGGAAAAGGAGGGCAAGACAGTCGCGTCGGCAGAGCATCACTGGGAAGTCCCCACTTGGAGCGATAGTGTGAAATGGAAGGGCAAAGACGTGCTCGTTAACCTGGCCAATCCAGGAACGGAGGAAGACTCGAAAGAGGCTTACGCGCGCTGGGTCAACGATTCCTACTGGTTACTCGCGCCGCTGAAACTAAAGGATCGCGGCATCAACCTGACCGCCGAGGGCACGAAGGAAATCGGCGGCGCGGAGCGCAAGGTCCTGCGCCTGAGCTTCGGCGAAGTCGGTCTCACGCCCAAGGATCAATACCTTCTCTATATCGACCCGAAAACGAATCTCGTTTCGTCCTGGGACTACATGCCGGAGCCGGGAAAATCGATGCACGCGACCTGGACCGATTACCAGAAATCCGGCGGCCTGACTCTCGCCACCGACCATCAAATGGACGGAGGCATCCGCATTCGGATTAAGGACCTGAAGGTCACGCCCCTGAAGTAAACGGCCTTCACGCCGGGAAGATGCGGCTAACGAATGATGCCGCGTTCGCTTTCCAGGATGAAACGAACGATCGACTGCACTTCTTCGCTCGCGCCGAGTTTCTCGCGCAACGCGTCGACGGCCTGCGCCGTGTTCATCTTGCCGCGATAGATAATCCGGAACGCTTCCTTGATCGGCTTGATTTTTTCCGCCGCAAAGCCGGCCCGTTCGAGTCCGACTTGATTGATCCCGCGTACTTCGGCGGGATTGCCATCGGCGATCATAAAGGGCGGCACATCCTGCACGATCTTGGAGCAGCCACCAGTGATCGCGAATCGACCGATCCGGCAAAACTGGTGGATCGCAGTCAACCCGCCGATGACGGCATAGTCGCCTACCTGCACATGGCCGGCGAGGGTGCCGTTGTTCGAGAAAATGACCGCGTCTCCCACCGTGCAGTCGTGGCCGATGTGCGAGTAAGCGAGGAAATTTCCGCGGCTTCCGACGCGCGTTTTCCCGGTGCCGACGGTACTGCGGTTGATGGTGACGAATTCGCGAAAGCAATTGTCGTCGCCGATCTCAAGGTAGGTCGGCTCGCCTTTGTATTTCAGGTCCTGCGTTTGCTGACCGATCGAGCAGTAGGCGTAGAACTTGTTTCCGCTCCCGGCGGCGAGGGGACCTTCCAGCGTGACGTGATGCTGCAGCCAGCAGTTCGCGCCTAACGAGACGCCCGCCGCGATCACGCAATACGGCCCGACCACCGTGCCCGCGCCAAGCTTCGCCGCGGGATCGACGATCGCGGTCGGATGGACCGTCACCTCGCTCATTTGTCGATGAAGGTGAACATCAGCTCGCCTTCGGAGACGACCGCTCCGTTCACCACACAACTGCACTTCGCCTTGGCCAGCTTGTTGCCGCGCGACTTGGTCAGCTCGGCGTGGATGAAGATCGTGTCGCCGGGGAAAACCGGCTTCCGAAACTTCACCCCATCGGCACTCATGAAGTAGCCGACCCTGCTCGCGCTTTTGCTGATTCGCATCATCAGTACGCTCGCCACCTGCGCCATCGCCTCGACCTGCAAGACACCCGGCATCACGGGATGCCCCGGGAAATGTCCCTGGAAAAACGGCTCGTTGATCGTGACCGACTTAATCCCGAGACATTTCGTTTCGCCCTCGAAAGAGAGAATGCGATCGACCATCAGAAACGGGTAACGGTGCGGCAGAATGCTCATGACCGCATTGATGTCGAGGCCACCTTCGCCCGCTGGGAAATCGCGCTTCGGCATCATCGCCTCGGTCGCTTCGTGGGCTTTGGCCAGGGCGCGGGCGAGATCGGTGTTGGCGCCATGCCCGGGCTTGATCGCGATGACGTGGCCGCGAATGGCGCGCCCGACCAGCGCGAGGTCGCCAATGATGTCGAGGACCTTGTGCCTCACGAATTCATCGGGAAAGCGAAGCGGCTCTTTGCTCAGGACCGATTCGCCCCTCACGACGATGGCGTTCTCCAGGCTGCCGCCCTTGATCAGATTTTTCTCCATCAGGGCCTGCACATCCTCGTAGTAAACAAAGGTGCGGGCCGGGGCGATTTCATGCTCGTAAATACCGGGCGTGATCACCGTCGTCATGAACTGCGTGAAACGATTATCCGGTCCCGCCTGCGTGCAGGAGATGCGGAATTCATCGTCCGGGAGGATGACGAGCAGCGAGCCGCTTTTGGTCTCGATCGAGATCGGCTCGCGCACATGAAAGACACGGCGCGGCGCTTCCAGCGGTACGATGCCGGCCTTCTTGATCGCCTCGACATACATCTGCGCGCTGCCGTCGCCGATCGGCGGTTCGTTCGCATCCATCTCAACCACGGCGTTGTCGACCCCGAGGGCGGTGAGCGCGGAAAGGACGTGCTCCACCGTATGCACGCGCATCGCGCCTTCGCCGATAGTGGTGGCGCGCTCGACCGTTTTCACGTTCGCGATCGTGGCGTCGATCGTCGGCTCGTCCTGCAGATCCTTGCGTTTGAACTTGATCCCAGAATTCGCCGGCGCCGGTTGGATCTTGAGCGACACCTTGGCGCCGGTATGGAGTGACGTGCCGCTCAAGGGAGCGGCCTTGGCGAGAGTGTGTTGGAACTCAGCGGCGGAAGGCATGGCCCGCTACCTAACAGAATTTTTCACCGCTGACCAGTGGGCTTTGTCAGCTAGAGATTCCCCGATCACTCTGTCTGTCATCCCGATTCGGCGCAGCGTGAAGAGGGACCCCGCAATTGGCAATAGACGCGTTCTTGATCCGAGCGAGCGGCTATTGCAACCGGGAGGTTGGAAAGCCCGGCCTCGCCCGCTTCGCGGCCTGCGTTACGGCTCTCCGTCCTCCGGCGGATCCGGATGACAAATCGATGCACATCGACGCGCGGCGCGGCGGGAAGTTAGAATCCGCGTGTTTACCACACCCCGCGACTGGCCGCCCAGGCGACCACAAAAATGGCCAATGCCAGCAAGCCGACCGCGATGCCTAACAATCGCGGCATTAGCCGAACTCGTCGCGGTGCGGCCGAATGCATTGTGATCCGCAGCACGTGGTCGGTTCTTATTTTCGGGCGTTTCGTCACGGGTTGGCGAGACTAGCAAACCCGGCCCGCGTTTGACGAGGGCAAACGTTGGCGGGCCAGCAATTTATTCCGATGACCGGCGACCATCGGCGCGCGTCCCACCAGCCTTTAAGACCCAAACTTCGGGTCGATCGAGCTCCGGTCCGGCGCGAGGCCGATCTCGCCGGGCACGGTCGGAACGTAGGCAAACGCGTATTTGCGCCTCGGCGTCTGCCAGCCGGTCGCTTCGGCCACGACCTTGTCGCCATTCTCTTCCAGATAATCAAAAAAGTCCGAGCCCGGTTTGCTCGTCCAGTTGGAGAACGAGCCGATCTGCAGCAGACAGACACGGAGATCGCTCTCCTCCCACTTCCGGCCCGAGCGTTTCTTGAAGGCGACATAGCGCGCCTTGTCGTTGAAGAATCCGACGGTTACCTCGAGCCGGCGTCCAGCGTTCCGGTGAGGAAGCCATAAGCCTTCTCGCCTTGCGCGACCATGTTGAGCAAGTTGGGAGCGATCGTTGCCTTCTTGCCAAACTGCGTTTCGGCCTCTGGTTTCGAGCGGAGCAGGATATTCATGGGCTGGACCTCTTAGCAGGGAAAAAAAAGACGTGTTTGGCCAGTATCCGGGCGCAAGGCAAGACCAGTTTCGCCGCCACAGGAACATCAGGGCCGTATCTCGATCGGCGTTCCATCCGGCACCGAGCGCCAGATTTCCTCGATCTGGGCATCGGTCAACGCGATGCAGCCGGCCGTCCAATCCCGTGCGCGATGCAGGGCGCCGACCCCGCCTCGGCCGTTCGGCTGACCGTGAATCATGATATCACCGCCCGGCTCCACCCCGAGTTCCCTGGCCCGCGCGACATCGTCCGGGCTGGGATAAGAGATGTGCAGCGCGCGATGGAAATCGCTGTCCGGTTTGCGTCGATCGATCGAGTAAATGCCTTCCGGTGTGCGTTGATCGCCCTCCTGCACCTTGTGCCCGACAGGCGCCCGACCCAGCGCGATCCGATAAATCTTGAGCGGCGTGCCGCCACGAAAGAGCGTCATCCGCCGGGCCGCCTTTTCCACCAGGATGCGATCAGCCTGCGCGTCGATCGCCAGCGCATTCCACTCGTGCCGGAGGCAAAAGAGAGCGACCGCGCCACAGACGGCGAAGATCAGGATAATGAGAAACACCAGTTTCAAGAATGCGAGCAGGATGAGGAAAGACCTGCGGGCGTCAAGGGCGCGCTCCGAACAGGCAGCCGCTGGGACTCGCGGTGGTGAGACGGCCGTGCACGCGACTTCCTAGTCCTTGATCTCGAACTCCCGGATCATCCCGAGGTGCCGAGCAGAACGGTCGCCAGCCAGACCCCGTAGTGGGTCATTCGGCCAAGCTCAGCGAGAACGGTGTATGGATTCACGAAGGTTCTCTTTCCATCTAACGAGAACAAGAGGAGCTGCTGCGACCGGCAGCGCACGTGGCAGCGGGTGAAGAGGTGAAAGTCATGGAAACCAGGGTCGTACGGGGGCTCGCAGTCAGCTCCATCGCTTGGTTAGATTGTGTTCGTTCGTATGCTCCCAGCCCCAAACCCATGCCAACCCTCTTGGATCGAGCCAATATCGAAGACCGCAGAGTGCAAACATAGCGGACCAAAGCACGCAGATAGCTGTCTCCCACCGTTTGAAAGCATGATACTCCTCGGGCGATCGCGGCTGCCCCTGCATGCCGTAATAAGCGCCATACCGGGCGACAATCGGCCCATCGTGGAATCGGTATGCCCCATAGAAGAAAACGAGCAGACCGACCAATACAACGATCTGCGAAAATATCCGCAACAAGAATAGGGGGAAATGCCTCATGATTCCGAATCGGGTGACACAATCTAACGAGAACAAGATGAGCTGCCGCGAGCGAGGGCGCGCTCCGCAGCGGGTGAAAGGGCGGAAGTCACGGAAAACAAGCTCGTACGCCGGCTCGCAGTCAGCTCCATCGCCCGGTTAGATGGTTGGCGTTCATCCAATGAAAAACTTGTCCACCAGTCCCTCCAGCAAAAGACCCGCTTTATTGGGCTCGTAGCGCTCATCGAAGCCCACCTCCACGAGCCTATCTCCGCACAAATCTCTGATCGTGTCGGCATCGTCCTCTGAGATCTCAAGAAGCCACTTGCCCCCCGACTGCCGCGCAGAATCGACAACGCTGCGTAGCGTATCGGGCAACGGAACGCTGGTCACGAGAATTTGCTGCTCGTCGTCCGATAGTTCGATCATCATGGGG
>JALYOR010000036.1 GCA_030856765.1 Verrucomicrobiota bacterium
TGTCGCCACCGGGTTAACATTGCTTTCCAGCGGCACCAGCGACGCCCACGGCCGGGGACCTTCCGGCGGTCGGATGAGCGGGGGCCATGGAAGCAGTCATGGTGGGGCCATCAGTCAGAGCATCTCGGGTCGCGCTTTGGCGCGGGTTCGGGGCGGCGACGCGATTGGCCGGAACAAAATGGAAAGCCGCAACCTGAACCGCGGACGCGACGACCGGGGCGGCCGGGGCGAGCGCGAACGGCGTCATGGCAAAGACGATGGTATTCGCCACGATCTCCGCGACGATCGCGGTGGACGCGGTGAGCGCGAGCGCGAACGCCGGCATGGCCAGGACGATGGTCGCGGGCATGATGCGCGGGACGATCGGGGCGGTCGCGGGGAACGCGAACCGGGTGACGACAAGGGCGGTCGTCGGAATGACGACAAAGGCAACGCCGCCACCGCGCGCGAGCGCGAGCCGGGCGACGACCATGGCCGCAAACATCGTGAGCCAGGCGACGACAAAGGTAGCGACCGCGATAACGACGACAAGGCCGTATCCGCCACTTCGCGGAAGCCGAGCCAAGCGACGCCGAGCACGGCCACAAAGCTGAATCAGGCGGCACCCATGGCAGCCGATACCGAGGCAGTGAAGCCCTGAACCTAAGGTAGATTAAACGTTACGCGGAGGCGGCTCACCAGTCGCCTCCGCGTTCTTTTCCGATAATTCTAAAGAACATAGTTTAATCCGGTTCGGCAACCGCCTTCAGCAAATCTTCAAGACTATCATGGCGGTCTGCCTAATCCTGGCAACAATCGACTTTGCTCTTCACGCCGTAGTCTCCTTTCCGCGGTCGTCCCTTCGGTACCGCGCCTGGATTTCTGGCGTATCTACCGACTTGATCTCCAACTTCTCTTTCCACTCAACCGGTTCCATTCGCGCGACGATCACCCCGTCTTCTTTCCCAACCTGGTCTGGCTGCCGATCCTCACTTCTTCAATAACGATTAGGCCCGAATGGCACTAATCTAAGGCGCTTGGGCGCCCCGTCCAAATGGACCTACGATGGATGAAGAGCGTTCGGCGCAGAGGGAACGGCGGTTTGACCGCCGATGGGGCATGTAACCGCTCCTCCTTGGTAGCCTAATGCGGCCTGAAAGAGGAATCCGGGAAGGGCAAGAGCGATGGCGGCAAGCAACGCCGGTTTTTCATCTGCCTGCGATTCTGCGACCCTCCCGCCGGCGTGGCAAAGGTTTAAAAGTTACGCCGTTACTACTTCAGGCCCTGAGGCGCCATTCCAGGGGAGATCGCGGGCCGAAATCCGGGAATAAGAGCAGGTTTTGCGGCTGGTTCCCAGCAGCACGGATTGTTTTTCATGATACCCATCGTGAAGCCTCGCGGTTAACCAGTCTATAAGTGAAAAGTTACAGTCGTTACCTTAACCCCGCAGCCACTTCAACCAGGACTCGAACTCCGGGAAGTCGCTCAGGCCAGCTGGGGAAGCGAAACCCTGAATTCCGTCCAATCAATCGTTGATTTGATGAGGACTATTTCACCTCCCTGGGTGCGTGCCAATTCCCGAGCCGTGCTCAGCCCAAGGCCGCTTCCGGAAACCCGCTCGTCACCCCGAGCGCGGTAGAATCGTTCGAACAAGTGCGCCCGCTGCCCCTCCGGAATGCCGGCCCCGGTGTTGCCCACGATCATCTCGACCGAGCCGTTGATGGCGCGAGCGGCCACGCAGACGCGGCCGCCTGGGGCATTATATTTGATCGCATTTTCGAGAAGGTTCTGGGCGATGATGCCGAGGAACGCTTTATCCGCCCGCAGCGGTAAATGCTTGGCCACATCTGCATCGATCGTCAGGTCGAGAGGCTCAGCGAGCGCGCGCGCATCGTCGAGGACACCCTCTAAAAGCTCGCTGAGATCGAAATCATTGCGATGCACCTCGAGCCGACCGGCATCGGCCCGAGCTAGAAGGAGGAGATTTTCGACGACGGAATTGAGTTGATGGATTCGATGGAGGAGACCTTCGGCAGTCGCCTGGGTGCTGGGGCTGCAGTCCACGTCGTGAAGAATCTCTTCCACGCCAGCGCGCAGCACGGCGATGGGAGTGCGAAGATGATGAGAGGCGTCGGCAGAGAAACGAACTGACTGTTCGAAGCTGCGTTGCAGTCGTTCGAAGGTCCCGTTCAGCACCTCGATGAGACCCGCAATCTCGTCACCCGTCGGCGGGACCGGCAAGCGTCGATCGAGTCGCTGCGCCGTTATCTGTGCCGCCGCCTGCCGAATTTTTTCGACGGGAGCGAGTGCTTTCCCAGCAATCCAGCGCCCCCCGATCACGATCACCACGAGCACGGTCGGAATCGCGGCGAGCATGCCGCGGAAAATGTCTCTGCCGATGCGATTGATTTCCTTTAAATCTGCCCCGACGCGCAGGGTGAGCCCACGCTCGGTGAATTGGCCAACCCGGACGCTGCGTCCGTTGATCCTGCGAGTGCGAAATACCTTGGTCTCGCCGGTCGGAAGCGATTCGGTGAGCCCCGGTGAAAGGTAGAGCGTTCTTCCCTGCGCATCCCGGACCTCAACCAGATGGCGGCGCAAAGCGAGCGGGATGAAACTCTCTTGAATCACGCGCCAGTTCTCGGAGGCACCTCCATTGAAATTGGCGACGTCGCGAAAAAATTCATGCGCATCCATGGCGAGCCGCTGATCAAAGGCGGCGACCTCCTCGTAGCGCATGACGATCCAAGTCGTCGCCGCGCCAGCAATCGTGGCGATGACTGCGAGGAGCGCGGAGTAGAGCGCCAATTTCCAGCGCAGGGGCCACGTTTTCACTGGTCTTCGCGGATCGTGTAACCGAGGTGCCGCACCGTGTGAATAAGAGGGGGATTTTCGATTTTCCGCCGGAGCCTGCTGATGAAAACCTCGACGAGCTTCATATCGTATTCGTGCTCGCGTTCCCAGACTCTCTCGCAAAGTTCGGTGCGGGTAAAGACACGACCCGGTTCCCGCATTAAAACGCGCAGGAGAGTGAGCTCGCGCGCCGAAAGCTCGATTCGGCGGGTGCCGCGGTGCAGTTCGTTATCGACCAGGTCGAGGGTCAAATCGGCCACCTGCAGTTTCACTGCCGCCTTTTCTGCATAGCGACGGCCGAGGGCCGCAGCGCGCGCGACCAGTTCCTGCATCGCGAAGGGTTTGGCCAGGTAATCGTCGGCCCCCAAGGCCAGGCCGCTGACCCGATCGGTCAGTTCGCCGCGGGCGGTCAGGATGAGGACACGGCTGTCCACATGCGCCTTGCGCAAGCGCCGCAGGACCTCAAAGCCATCGATCCCGGGGAGCATAACGTCCAGCACGATCAGCTCGAAACGGGTCTCTTTGGCCGCGGCGAGGGCCAGTTCGCCGTCGTGCAAAACGGAGACTTCGTGGCCCGCGGCGGTGAGGGCACGGGAGACGTGGCGCGCTAATCGAACTTCATCTTCTACAACCAAGGTACGCATGAGATCAGGAAAGTTATTAACCGCAGAAAAGCGGTGGAGGACAACCTCCACCGGCCGATTTCGCCGGGCGATCCGGGAAAAGTTACGGGCTTGTTACTTTTCATTCCCTGCTTATTCGCCGGGATTCGTCTTTAACGGAATTGGTATGGCAACTCGAAATTGGTTGACGACCACGTTCTCGACGCGCACCGATCTTGAGATTGCTGCGCGCTTTATGAAGTGTTTTCTGGCTATCTGGCTGAGCCTCGCCGGGACCGGGCTACCTATCACCTGTCTCGGGCAGGCCACGATAGAGGGAAAGGTACGATTGCCCAAGGCGCATTTCGTGCCGGTGGAGAACGAGCGCTACGAGATCGTAAGCAACGGCGGCGTGCTCGCGACAGATCCGCCGCGCGCGGTCGTTTATCTGGTCGGCGATTTCCCCAAACTGGCAAAGTTGCCCACGAAAACAATCGTGCAGAAAGACCTGGCTTTCCGGCCGGGGCTGCTCCCGATCGAGCTCGGCACAAAGGTGGAATTCCCTAACGAAGACGACACTTATCACAACATTTTTTCCTATTCGCCGCCGAAGCGGTTCGACCTGGGGCGCTACCCGCCAGGTGAAAAGCCAACCCCGTCCCAGGTCTTCGACAAGCCTGGCCTGGTGACGCTGCGCTGCGATATCCACGAACACATGCGCGGACTCATCCTAGTGCTCGCGACGCCCTACTTCACCGTGACCGAGGGCCACGGCCTCTTCCGGTTGACCAATCTGCCGGCCGGCCACTACACGCTCAAGGCGTGGATCAGCAGCAGGACGACGTTTGAAAAGCCGGTCGAGTTGACGAACGGCAGCGTCCTGCACGTGGATTTCCCGTGAGCCCGGCCGCCGCGTCTCGCCCTCCGGACCTCCGCCGCTTCCGCGCGAAGCTTCTGGTCGCCATGATGCTGGTGGTGGTCACGCTGACGTCGTTAGGCATCTACGTGGCCCAAAGGCGGGCGGCGGGCGACGCGCGGGCCGATCTGCAGCGCGACTTTGAGCTGGAGCTGGCCTCGCTCCATCGGCTGCAGGATTTGCGCAACGCCGCGGTGGCCGATCGCTCGAAGGCGCTGGCCAGGAATGCGCGGATCCACGCCGCGCTCGAGGACAACGCGCTCGATCTCCTCTACCCCAGTGCGCGGGAAGAATTGCGCGACTTGATGCAGCAGGAGGATCCGGCGCGGGTCGACGCGGCCGACGCGCTGCATGCCCGCTTCTATCGCTTTCTCGACGGGCATGGCGCGGTGCTGAAACCGCCCCCCGGGGAAGCGGGCGAACTTTTGCCTAACGAAGAAGCCCAGCTGGCTCAGAGCCGGGTCCCATCCACGCTGCAGACCGGATACCTCGTCCGAGGCGGAGCCGCGGGCGACTCGGCGATCGACGAAATGATCGCGGTGCCGATTCGCTCCACCGAGACGAACGAGGTTATCGCAGCACTCGTGCTCGGCTTCAAACCGGTCGAGGCGGCCGCGCACGGCGAAGCCATCGGAATGAAGAACGGCATCCTGGTGGGTAAAAAGTTGGAACTGCCCGCCTTTGACGCGGCGGCCGAGGCGCAGATCGCCCGGGAAGTCGCCCTTGATCTCGTCCAGCCCCGTAGCCGCGAAGACAGTCTGCGCATGACGATCGCCGGCCGCCCCCATCTCCTCTTCTTTAAACGACTCAATCCGGATTCCGATTATCCGCCCGCCTTCGAAGTGTGTGTCTATCCGCTCGATCGATTGCTCGCCCGGCAGGCGCGCTTGCGCTGGCAGATTCTGAGCGCGGGCGGCCTCCTCCTCCTTGCGGGTTTTCTGGTCAGCCATTTCTTTTCCCGCCGACTCTCGCAACCGGTGGAAGAACTGGCCGAAGTGTCGGAGAAAAATTTCGCCCGACGCCAGCGCGCGGAAGCGGAGCTGCAAACAACCGCGGAAGAATTGCAGCGCTCGGCGCGCTTTTCCGCCGATGCCTCGCACCAGCTGAAGAGCCCCATCACGGTCCTGCGGGCCGGGCTCGATTCGCTCCTCGCCCGCGACGATTTTCCACCGGAGGTCTATGAGGAAATCTCCACCCTCATTCACCAAACCTACCGGCTTACCGGAGTGGTTGAGGACTTGCTTCTCCTCTCCCGGATGGATGCCGGCAAACTGCGCCTGAGCTTGAAGACGGTCGACCTTTCCCATCTCGTCGCTGAATGGATCGACGATCTTAAGGCCCTGCCCGACGGTCCCGATCTTCGCGTGGAAACGGAGATCCCGGAGGGACTCCAGATCGTGGGCGAAATCAAATACACCGCGCTGGTCGTGCAAAATCTCCTCGATAATGCCCGCAAGTATAACCGCCCGGGAGGCACGATTCGCATCACCGCCCAGCCTCACGACGCCGCGGTGAATCTATGCGTGGGGAATACCGGCCGCGGCATCCCGACCGACGCCCAGCCGTTTATTTTCGAGCGTTTCCATCGCGCCGGAGCAAGCGAAGAAGTGCCCGGACACGGAATCGGTTTGAACCTCGCCCGCGAGCTGACGCGGCTGCACGGCGGCGAGCTGCGCCTTGCCCGGTCGGATGGGGAGTGGACTGAGTTTTGCGCTCTCTTCCGACTGGCCGTCCCCGCCGACACCAAAGAAGTAGGGGTCGCGTCATGAAACCAGCCTTGCTCTGCGCTTGCCTGCTCGCCTTCAGTCTGCCGGTCGCCGCCGCGGAAGAATTCCTCGACGAGGTCGACCGGGCCCTAACGTTTAGTGCTTTCGACGATCAGGTGCGAGCGCGGGTCAGCGGGCTGCTCGATCTCGAATATTACCATTTCCCCCAACCGCCTCCCGGTCTGATCCGGGCGGAGGGCCACGACCTGTTCACCCCGCGGCTGAGCATTTTTCTAGACGGAAAAATCGGGCCGGCCGTCTACGTCTTCGCCCAAACCCGCGTCGATACCGGATTCGATCCCACCGATCTGGGAACAGAGTGGCGGCTGGACGAGTACGCGATCCGCGTTACACCCTGGAGCGACGGGCGTTTTAACCTGCAGCTCGGGAAATTTTCCGCGGTCGTCGGCGGCTGGGTGGCGCGCCATCTTTCCTGGGACAATCCCTTCATCAACGCCCCGCTCCCCTACGAGAACGCCACTCTCGTTTCCGATCTGGAGCTCCCATTCACCGGTCAAAGTTTCCGGCGGGTGCCCGGCTTCGATAAGTACGAATTCCTGCCCATCATCTGGGGACCGGCCTACACCATCGGAGCCTCGGTCGCCGGCCGCATCGGTATTTTCGAGTATGCCGCGGAGGTGAAGAATGCGGCCGTCTCATCGCGGCCGGAAACCTGGGACGACCTTGATTTCTCCCACCCCTCGATCGATCTGCGCCTCGGGCTCCAGCCCAGCCAAGCCTGGCGCTTCGGTTTCTCGGCCGCGGAGGGTCCCTACTTGCTGCCCAACGCGCAACCTTCGCCCCCCGGAGGCGCGGGCGATTACCGGCAGTTCGTTCTCAGCCAGGACCTGAGCTGGGCCCGCGGTCACTTCCAGGTCTGGCTTGAAGTGTTCGAGGCCCGCTTCGAAGTGCCGCGCCTGGGCAATGCCAACATGCTGGCCTATTACCTCGAAGCTAAATATCAATTTACGCCTCAACTTTTCGGCGCCCTACGCTGGAACCAGGAATTCTTTGTCACCGACGACGATCCCGCCGGCCAGCCGGTGGCACGAGCGCACGACGTCTGGCGCATCGACGCGGCACTCGGCTATCGTTTTTCCGCCCACACGCAGTTGAAATTACAATACAGCGTGGCGCGAGGCGACTTTGTCTCCAATAGTAAGCACGGCACGTTTGCCGCGCAGTTCACGGTCCGCTTCTAGAAAATCGTAAAGTAACAGAGGCGTTACCTTTTGGTTGTCGTCTTCGCGCTCGGCAACCGATAACCTCCTTCGTTCGGAAACTAAGACGATGAATATTACCGCCCGCCATCTCACCACCAGCCTGATCGCTGTCATTCTGCTCGGCGTGACGGGCGTCTGCCAGGCCAAGACCTTCGACGTCCATGTCGGGGCGGGCGGCGATGTCTTCGCGCCCGCTACGATCACGATCGAAGTGGGCGACAAGATCAAATGGATTTGGGATTCCAGCTTCCACAGCTCGACCTCAGGCACGCCGGGCAACCCTTCCGGAATGTGGAACTCCACCGTCCTCAACAACGGCTCGGAGTTCGAATTTGAATTCAACACCGTCGGCACTTTCCCTTACTACTGCAGCGTCCACGCCGGCTGCTGCTCGATGGTTGGCACCGTCGTCGTCGCCGCAGGCTCGCCTTCTCCGACACCGACCGTCACGCCCACTCCTACGCCTTCTCCCTCGCCTTCTCCCTCGCCCTCACCCTCTCCCTCGGCCTCACCCAGCCCGAGCCCTTCGCCTTCACCCACCGCCAGCCCCAGCCCGACTCCGAGCCCTTCGCCGACGCCGATTTTGCCGCGAGTTTTTAAGGGGCCGATTCGGGTGGAATTGCAGCAAATCGCCAGCGGGTTGAACGCGCCTAACGACTTGACCTCGGTCGGCGACGGCCGCCTCTTTGTCGTCGAACAGAACGGCAATATCCGAATCATTAAGAACGACGCCTTGCTTGCGACGCCGTTTCTCTCCGTCACCTCGCGGCTCATCGCCACCACCGGCGAACGCGGCCTGCTCGGGATGGCCTTCCATCCTGGCTACAGCGATTCTTCCAGTCCGGGTTTCCGGAAATTCTACACCTACACCAGCGAGCTGGTCACCGGAGCAGCCGACTTCACCGTCCCCAAGAGTTCCGCCTTCGATCATCAGAGCGTGATCGCCGAGTGGCAGGTCTCCGCGGTTAATCCTGACCTCGCGGATGCGACCAGCCGGCGTGAAGTGATGCGGATCGACGAGCCGCAGAGCAATCACAACGGCGGCAAGATCGCCTTCCGGCCCGGCGAAACCTACCTCTACATCGCCCTGGGTGACGGCGGGAGCTCGAACGACGTGGGCGACGGCCATAACAGCGCGATAGGAAACGGCCAGGACCTCACCACCGTGCTCGGGAAGATTCTGCGCATCGATCCGGTCAACCCCTCTCTTACCGGCAGTGCCGATCCGATCAGCGCCAATGGCAAGTATCGCGTGCCGGCGAGCAATCCGTTCATCAATAGTGGTACGAATGTGCACGAAATTTACGCCTATGGGTTGCGTAACCCGTTTCGATTTTCCTTCGACGCGCCGACTGGTCGCCTCATCGTCGGCGACGTGGGGCAGAAGAACGTCGAGGAAGTCGACTTCGTCGAGTCCGGCAAGAATTACGGCTGGAACAAAAAGGAAGGCTCTTTTCTATTCAATAAGAGTGACGCCTCGATTTCAGTCGACCCATCACCCGATCCGGCGCTGATCAATCCCGTGCTCGAATACAGCCACGAAGACGGTGCGGCGATCATCGGCGGCTTCGTCGAACGGGGCACCGGAGTGCCGGCCCTCAGCGGACAGTATGTTTTCGGCGACTTCGTCGGTCCGGCCACGGGCAAGGGCCGCTTGTTTTACTCCGATCTTACCGGTGGGCTAATCCAGGAGTTGCGAATCGGCGATCCGGAACGCGATCTCGACATCTTTCTCAAGGGCTTCGGCCAGGATGACGCCGGCGACGTCTACGCGCTCGGCGACGGCGGCGGCGACGGAGGCGTTGTCCTCAAGCTCATCTCAATCACCCCTTCACCGGCCCTGCTTAATCTCTCCACCCGCCTGAAAGTGCAGACCGGCGAAAATGTCCTCATCGGCGGCTTCATCATTACCGGCAGCGACACGGAAGAAGTCGTCCTTCGCGGCATCGGCCCCTCGCTCCAGGTCAACGGCGTCCCGCTCCCGGGCACGTTGCCGAATCCGCGCCTCGAGCTCCACGACAGCACCGGCGCGCTCGTCGCGGTCAACGACGACTGGATGGACACTGCTCAAAAAGACAGGATCACCGACCTCGGCATCGCCCCCACCGACGACCTTGAATCCGCTCTCATCACCGATCTCGCC
Organism: Verrucomicrobiota bacterium; assembly: GCA_030856765.1. Lineage (GTDB taxonomy): Bacteria > Verrucomicrobiota > Verrucomicrobiia > Chthoniobacterales > UBA10450 > Palsa-1392. The sequence goes on from JALYOR010000036.1 coordinate 9,483, forward strand.
CCGGGCAGTTACACCACCATTCTGAGCGGCGCGGACGGCGCCATTGGCATTGGTCTGGTAGAACTCTACGCTACCGACCCCAACGCCCCGGCGAACCCCGCCAACATCTCCAGCCGCGGCCTCGTCCAGACGGGCGCCGACGCTATGATCGGCGGCTTCATTCTCGGCGGAACCCAAACCCGCCACATCCTCATGCGGGCGATAGGTCCATCGTTAGGCGGGCAAGGCGTAACCGGAGCACTCCAGGATCCGATGCTGGAATTGCACGATCAAAACGGCGCGGTCATCAGTTCCAACAACAACTGGCGCGACACCCAGGAAGCGGCCATCATCGCCACCGGCATCCCACCGAGCGACGACCGGGAATCGGCGATCGTGATGGATCTTCCGCCCTCCAACTACACCGTCGTCGTCCAGGGGGTCAACAACACCAGCGGCGTCGCCCTCGTCGAGGCCTACGACATTCCGTAGCGGA
>JALYOR010000288.1 GCA_030856765.1 Verrucomicrobiota bacterium
GTGTGGCGGGGGGCACCACCCCTAACGATGACGGGTTGGCTCGGTTCAAGCGCGGTTTTGCCAATCGCGAGGCGGAAGCCTACTTTTGCGGCGCCTGTCTTGACCAGGAGCGCTATGAGGCTCTGGCGAAGGGGCGACCCGAAAGCACATTCTTCCCAGCCTACCGCGAACCATGAGTGACGAAGAAAAAAACAGAGCCCTGCCTCCTTATCATTCGCTCGTCCAGATGGTGGAGGAACTTTATGCGGAACACGGCGACAACCATCGTGGTCTTGGTTACCCCAAGGTCGAAGGTTTCGACCTGCGCTACCAAGTCTATCTCGATGTGATTCGGAACGCCGCCGCGCGTGAGAAATGCACACTGCTCGATATCGGCTGCGGCACGGCACGTTTGCTCGACCTAATCGAGGCGTCAGGCCGAAAGGAGATCGTCTATCGCGGGATCGACCTGTCTCCCCGTTTGATCGAGGCGGCGCGCGGAAAACATCCGCAGGCCGATTTCCTCTGTGGTGACCCTTTCGAAACGAACGAAATCTGGTTGGCGCGACCGGATTACGTCGTTTTCGGCGGAATCTTCACCTGTCGATTGCAAATGAGCGTGGAGGAGATGACGGGTTACATGATTCGGCTGCTGGGCCTCGCGTTCAATCATTGCCAGCGTGGTCTCGCCTTCAACGTCATGTCGCACCATGTCGACTGGCAACGGGACGATCTTTTCCATGTGCCGTTCGATCGGATGGCTGACATTCTGCAGGCTAATTTTGGCCGGCATTATCATTTCCGCGCTGATTACGGTCTCTATGAATACACAGTCTATCTCTACCGTTCACCTATCCTCGGTTAAAGCGGCACACGACCCTGATGAGTATTGGACTGGAAGTGCGGGTGCCGATCAGTCCGACACCGGACTTTTTGCGGCGCATTCATTTCATGGCCGCCTCGCTGCGCGCGCTGGAAAACCGAATCGGTTCTCATCTTCTGGTGGTCTGCGTCGGCGGCGATGTGGAGCAGAGTAATCTCTACGAAGCCGAACCCTGGTCGAAGGACTACCCCATCCTCTGGCGCTGGGCCGACCGTGAAAGATTCCAACGCGACAATTACTGGGAAACGAGCCGGGAGATTTTCCGGCAACCGATCCAAGGGAGGATCGTGGCCTGCGCGGATGCGGATGTACTTTTCATCGCTGACTTCGCCGATCTTCTCCGAGAGTTGGAAAACGAACCGGCCGTCGCGGGCGTGATAGCCCATGCTCCGCCTCCACCCTTTCAGCACGACCAGTTTGCGAACGCCTGGCGGCAGCTCTGTGCTGACTATCACGCTGCGCCGCCTTCGTTTGATTACGAGCACACGGGATGGGGATGGCAAGTCCGGCAGGAAGCGTTTCGGTTCACCCCGGCTTATTTCAATTTCGGAATGGTCGCCGCCCCAGCCGCCCTCATGGAAACGATCAGCCGGGAGATCGAAAAGGCCGATGACTTTGTGAACGCGAATCTCGACACCTTCTTTCGCTTCCAGATCGCGCTCACACTCGCAATCCAGAAGCATAGCCTGCCCGTCCGGGCGCTGCCGCTGCGCTACAACTTCCCGAACGACCCTCGGTTCGACGCCAGGTATCCGGAAGAATTAGCCGACCTGCGCATCCTGCACTATCTGCGCTGCGACAGCATCGATCGCGAGAAGGACTTTTGCAGTCTGGCCAATGTTGCCGCATTGATTGCCCGACAGGATCTGCAAGGGAGCAACGAGATTTTTCGCCGCAAACTGGCACAGCTCTACGATGTCGTTAGGCAAGAAGAGACTGGGCCAGGAGCCGAGGTCCACGAGCGCAGCAAAAACTAAAATCCATCACGGCGCCGGCACCGCTCCAATGCAACTACCACAGGAGCTATCTCGAAGAACTGATGCAGGCGACGGCTGGCAAACTGTCTCCTACGCCGAGCCGGCCGGTCACATGATGCGCTCGTTCCTCTGCACACCCATCGCCTAACCGCGGCCAAGGTTCCGCCTTTAGCCGAGCAGCTCGCTGACCAGCCCTTTCTCTTCCTTTAGTTCGTTCACGGAAGCGTCGATTTTCGAGCGACTGAAGTCGTTGATCGGGACGTCTTGCACGATTTCCCACTGGTCGCCCTTCGCCCGGATCGGGAAGGAACTGATAAGACCTTCCTCGACTCCGTAATTGCCGTCAGAGCAGACCGCGACGCTGGTCCAGTCGTCTTTTGGCGTCTTGCTCGTCAGGCTGCCCACCGTGTCGACGATGGCGTTGGCCGCGGAAGCAGCGGAGGAGGAGCCGCGCGCCTTGATGATTTCTGCGCCGCGCTTCTGCACCGTCGGGATGAAGGTTTCTTTCAACCAATTCCCGTCGCTGATGACCTGGTCGGCGTTTTCCCCGGAAATCTTTGCGTTATAGAAATCGGGATACTGGGTGGCGGAGTGGTTGCCCCAGATAGTCATGTTAGTGACCTCGGTCACCTCGACGCCGGCTTTCTGCGCGAGCTGGGCCTTGGCGCGGTTCTCGTCCAGGCGGGTCATGGCGAACCAGCGATCGCGCGGGATCGATTTGGCGTTGTTCATCGCAATCAGGCAATTGGTGTTGCAGGGATTCCCCACCACCAGCACGCGCACGTCGGAAGCCGCGTTTTTCTCGATCGCCTGCCCTTGGCCGATGAAAATTTTGCCGTTGATGCCGAGCAAATCGCCGCGTTCCATCCCGGCTTTGCGCGGGATGCTGCCGACGAGCAGAGCCCAGTTCACGTCGCTGAAACCTTCGTTCAGATCTGCGGTCGGCGTGATCCCTTTGAGAAGCGGAAAAGCGCAGTCGTTCAGCTCCATCACCACGCCCTCGAGCGCGCCGAGCGCGGGCGGAATTTCGATGAGCGAGAGGTGCACCGGCTGGTCCGGGCCAAACATCGAACCCGAGGCAATACGAAAGAGAAGCGAGTATCCGATCTGACCAGCTGCGCCGGTGACGGCGACTTTGATGGGTGAATTCATAATCATTCTTTAGCCACGGATAAGCTACTTGTCATCCCGCGCCGCGGAGACGGCGAGGGACCTCGCCACTACCATCACGCTTCGAGTGCCTTGAAGGCGTGGCTTGCAACAGAGGGATCCCTCTCCGCGCTACGCCGGATCGGGATGACAACTCAGGGGGCAGCGGCGCGCACGATTCATCCGGAGCGCCCGCTCGACTTCAGGAGACGATGGACCGTGCGCAGCTGGCGCTGCAGCGCATGACCGCCTCCCAACTTCGCGACCGTGGTGTGCAAGCGCCGGGTCCAGTTTGAGTCCGCGGCCGTTCCCGGGATGTTGAAACGCTCCTTGCGACCGAGCAGATCGGTGATCATGACGAGCGCGATCCAGGATTCGCTGCGAAAGAGCGCCTCGAAAATGCGCGGATAAAAATCGCGGGTGTAATCCCCTAACTCGTTAGGCAAAGAAAGGCCGGCGAACTCCGCCATTTTCGAAAGATCGTGCCGCGCCTGGTCGGCGCTGGCCGATTCTCCCGCGACCGCTTCGTCCCAGAGCGCGCGCACCGGCTTGTGGTCGTGGGTGGCATAGGTCGCAACCGAGACTCGTTCGTAGGCGGCGCCGGGAATCGAGCGCTCGTCGGGATAGTTTTCCCATTGCGGGATCTTAAACCCGGCGATGCCTAACGAACGCAGATTGGGCCGCACATAATCCGGCACCGTGCCCAGATCCTCCCCGATGACGCGGGTCGCGCCCGCTTCCTCGAGCACGACGCGGAGATACTCTTCCCCAGCGCGCCGATTCAGTTCGCCGTTTTCCCAACTCTCATCGTCGCGCGGCGCGAAGTGGGGGGCCCGGCCACCGGTGCGGGCGAGCATTTCTTCCCAGGATAAAGGCAGAAACTCGGCGTTTTCCTGCGGGCGCCAGGGGAAAGCGTAGATGCGATAAAAACCGAGGATGTGATCGATGCGAAAGAGATGAAAGATCTCCCGCACTCCATGCACGCGCTGCCGCCACCAGTCAAAATTGTGATTGCGCAGCGAGTCCCAGTGGTAGAGCGGAATACCCCAATTTTGGCCCCACTTCTGGGTAAAGATGTCATCCTTGAAATACGGTTCGGGCGGTGCGCCTCCCGACCATTCGAGGGCAAAAAGAGCGGGATGGGCAAAGACATCTGCGCTGTAGTAGCTGACGCCAAACGGAATATCGCCCATCAGCGCGACACCCTGAGCTTCGGCGTAGGCTTTCACTTCGCGCCATTGTTGGTGCGCGATCCATTGCACATATTGGTGGAAGCGGCGGCGGTCCTCGAGCGGCGCCCGTTCCTCCTCGCCTAACGAGTCGAACCAGTCGCGCGCGGAAGCGATGGCGGCGTGTTCCGGCCCCCAGGTATCCCAGGTCTCACGCTCGCCGTTCAGCTCCATCAGGACGCGAAAGAGGGTGTAATCGGTCAGCCACGCTTTTTCCCGCTCGCAAAAGGCGGCGAAGTCGCGGGCCGCTCCGGTCCGCGCCCGGAAGGAGTCGAAGGCGCGTTCGAGCAACTTTTTCTTCAGCGGTTTGACGATTTCGTACTGCACGCTGCCACGGCGCAGCGCTTTGAGATCGATTCCCGCGACGACCTCGGCGAAGGCGGACTCCGATAAATTCTCCGGTGAGCCGGGCGCGAGGTGGAGCGTGGTGGGATCGATCGCACGGGAGCTGATCGCGTTATAGGGGCTGTTGTCACCACCGGTTTCGTTGATCGGGAGGAGCTGGACCAGCTTGAAACCATGGGCGCGCGACCAGTCGATGAATTGGCGCAAAGCGGCCACATCCCCGATGCCGAGGTCCTCCTCGGTGCGCAAGGCGAAGAGCGGCGCGAGCAGGCCGGCGATGCGGTCGTTAGGCGAAAGATTCATGCGGCAGATGATTCAGCCACAGATCGACACAGATGAAACACAGATTAAAAGACCAGCCGCTTATGCTCGGCTTTGATCCGGCCGAAGTTGATCAGGAGACCCACTTTCAGCCCGGTCGCCTTTAATTGATTCAGCAATTGGGCTTCATCGCGTTTGTCGTAGGTGGGATTCACCTTTAGCTCCACCGCGACCATGCCGTCGACGATCAGATCGGCATCGTAATCGCCCACTACGACACCTGTATTGGACCTGAATGCGTCTTTCGATCTCAGCCGAAACGCCGCGCCGCAGTAGTTCGACCTGCATCGCGCGCTGATAGACGCGCTCCAGAAATCCGTAACCGAGTTGTCGGTGGACCTCAAATGCCGAGCCGATAATCTTCTCTGTCGTTTCCTTATGCAGAAAGGGCTTTTCTTCCTCCGATTCGAACTCAAGCATCTTTTATCTGTGTTTAATCTGTGTCCATCTGTGGCAAAAGAATCAGCCACGCCGGACGTTCCAATCCTCCACCAGGACGGTGGGGATTTCTTTCAGGAAACGCGAGGGACGCTGGAACATGTCGCCGTAGCCGGCGTTAAGACGCATGTGCGGGTAGGTGAGGTAAAGCTCATCGCGCGCCCGGGTGACGGCGACGTAGAAGAGGCGGCGCTCTTCCTCGATCGCCTCGCGCGTATCGAGCGAGCGGGTGCTCGGAAACATTCCATCGGTCAGCCAGATCACGAAGACGGCGTAGAACTCGAGGCCCTTGGCCTGATGCACGGACGAAAGGTTGACGGCCTCGGTGTCACCGCTGGTGTTCGCGGCCGGCTCGGCGTCGACATTGCTGATCAGCGCGAGCTGGGAGAGGAATTCGTGGATGTCCTTGAACTGGCGGGCGAATCCGGCGAGCTGGTTAAGGTCTTCCTTGCGCAGCTCGTAGTTGGCGAAATTGGCTTTGGCGTAGTCGTCGTAGATCGCTTCCACGATCGACATGATCATCTCAGTCGGTTGTTTCGGTTCCCCGGCGGGCGCGATTTCGTCGAGGGTATCGGCCAGCTGCTGCCACGAGCGCCTGGCGCGGGCACCAACCGACATGGGAAGGAGGCGGTCGCTCCACGACGTGATGACGGCGTCTTTGTTGAGCGATTCTTCCCAGCTCTTCCACAGATTCTCTGCGCTCTTGTTTCCGATGCCGGGGAGTAGCCGGACCATGCGCTTGAAGGCGACTTCGTCGCGAGGATTGGCGACGAAGCGAATGAAAGCGGCGACGTCTTTAATGTGCGCCTGTTCAAAAAACCGGATGCCGCTCGTGATCTGATACGGAATCCCGCGGCGCGAAAGCTCGAGCTGGAGCTCGACCGCGTGATAGTGCGCGCGATAGAGGACCGCGATCTCGTTCAGCTCGATTCCTTCGTCGCGCAGTTCGAGGATACGCTGGGCAATGAACTGCGCCTGTTCGCCTCCGTCGTTCAAGGCCACCACGGCGGGCTTGGCTGAATTCGTGGGGCGAGTCGCACTAAGCTGCTTGCGGAACTGCTGCACATTGGAGGAGATGGCGGCGTTCGCGACCTGGAGTATCTCCGGCACGCTGCGGTAGTTCAGCTCGATCTTGAAGACCTGTGCCTTCGGATAGCGCCGCGGGAAAGCGAGGATGTTCTGGAAATTCGCCCCACGCCAGGAGTAGATCGACTGCGCGTCGTCGCCCACCACCATGACGTTTTGATGCTCCGCCGCGAGCAGGTCGATCAGATCGGCCTGGATCTTGTTCGTGTCCTGGTACTCGTCGACCAGGATGAACTGGAATTGCCGCCGGTAAAAGGCCGCGATTTCCTCGTGCTCTTTCAGCATGCGAAGGGTCTTTTCGAGCAGGTCGTCAAAGTCGAGCGAGTTGGTCGATTTCTTCCGTCGCTCGTAGCGGGCGTGCACGTCTTTGATCTGCTCAAGGAGCGGGAGGAAGTAGGGAAACTTCTCGGCCAGCAACTCCTCGAGCGGGCGCTCGGTGTTGACCACGAAGCTGTAGATATCGGCCAGCACGTCGGCTTTTGGGAAACGGATTTCCTTCGGGTCGATCCCACTGCTCGCAATCACAGAATTGAGCAGGTCCTTCTGGTCTTCGCGGTCCATGATCGTGAACCCACTGGTGTAACCAAGCGCGCTCCCGTGCCGGCGAAGCATGCGGTTGCCGATGGAATGGAAGGTGCCACCCCAGAGTCCGCTCGCGTCCATTGGGAGAAGGTTGACCACGCGGTCGAGCATTTGGCGCGCGGCTTTGTTGGTGAAGGTGAGGAGGAGGATGTTGCGCGGGTCGACGCCGTTCTCGAGCAGGTAGGCGACGCGGTAAGTAAGGGTGCGGGTCTTCCCAGAGCCGGCTCCGGCGATGACGAGAAGCGGGCCCGGCGCGGCGGTAACGGCAGCGTACTGCTGCTCGTTGAGCTCCTTTGCGTAATCAATGCTGATCGTCGCCGCCGAGGGGGCGCGCTGGAGCGTGTAGTCGCGGGACATTGGGCGGTTACGCTGCGGTCTCGCCCCTCGCTCTTCAACGAAAAGTTTCGTCGGTTTGCCCAGTGCGTCTGCCTAACCAATCGAGTTATGGAGGCTCCAACCTACCGGGAGCAGGATCCCGCCATGAGTGGGGCTCGCGTCTAACGGAAGGCGGGAAACAAATAATCTCGAGGCGCGCAGCCAGTTGGCAAGGTTACTGCTTAAACAATTATAGAAATTATAGTAGTTATCCCTCGTTCCACCTTTTTGACCATGAAAATCCTCAATCGCGATCGCGCCGACTTCCTCGTCATCGACGACGATCCTTCTATTACACGCTTCCTCGCCGCCTACCTCAAAACCAAAGGGCACACCTGCGAGGCCCTGACCGAAGGCTTCCAGACCGCGGTCTGGCTTGAGATGCATGACTGCGAAGTGGTGGTGGTCGACCTGAACATGCCAAAAGTCGACGGGATCTCGCTCATTTCCTACATCCACGAGATCCAGCCCAACCTGCCGATCATCGTTTTCACCGGTGTCGGCTACGAAGAAGAGAAAATGCACGCCGCTCTCCGCGCCGGAGCCAACGGCTACGTAAGCAAAAACCTGCCCATCGACCAACTCTACTGTGTCCTCTCTCGCGTGCTCGCCACCTGCCGGCAACGCTCCCAGCGCGAGGCTCTCTTTCCCGCACGGCCGGCCCTGGCCGGCGCCGCCTAACGAATCGCCTAACGCGGACGCGCTTCGCGCAAGAGTTCACGCAATCCTTCCGGCGAGACCGTCTCCGCCCCGCAGGCGCTGGCCGTTTCCTGTTCCAGATAATCGCCGGTGGCGACCACGAGCTGAAAGCGCTCCGCGTATTTGCTCGCCAGCCGCTCGATGATGGAATCGGCCGTCTGCCCGACGCGCGAATAGAAAATCTGGATTTCGCCCGGCTCAGCTTCCTGAGAAACGGAGGAACCGCGCCCATCGAAAACCACCACCACGCGAATCCCAGTCCAGTCCTGGAAATCGCGCAACTGCCGGATCAATGCCTCCCGCGCCAGGGAAGTGCGGCGCTCATGGAGGGAACGCAGCTCCGGCCAGGCGAAGATGATGCTGTGCCCGTCGACCAGGAGATATTGCGGGCGCACCGCTCACGATAGAGCGGCCGGGCCGCTGGGATCAACCGGCGTCTTCCGCCGGGGCGCTTTTGGCCGGCGCTTTTTTAGCGCGGGATTTCGCCGCCGGGCGGCGGGGAGCTTTGGCTGCCGCATGCTTTCGCTCGACGTAGGCTTTGCGACGCTTCCGCTTTACTTTCACTCGGTGTTGTTGACCCATGAGGCTGTTGCTATAGGCCCGAAGCGCAGGCCGCGCAATTTCGAATCGCGACCGCCGGGCGCGACCCGCCCCGGATCCGCGCCGCTTTCACCGGTGAAAAATAAATCTGCGAATTGGGGATTGCATTTTCCGCGCGTCCCAGTCAAAACGCTCCTTCGTTTCGTGTCCATCGCCGCCGAAGCTCAGCCACAGTCACCATGCCCAAGATCTTGATCGGGATTTCCAGCCTTCTGATGACGCTCTCGCTCATCTTCGGATTTCTTAATACGAACAAGGTGAAGGGACTGCGGGGCGAGCTCGACACCACCCTTTCTGCGAAACAGACGGCCGAGCGATCTCGGTCCCTGACGGAAAAGAAACTGAAGTTGCGCGAGACCGACCTGGCCGCGGCCACGAGCAAGGCCACCGCGGCCGAGGAAAAGGCGAGCAGCATCGAGGCCGACCTGACCAAGGCGCAAAACGAGAAGGCCGAATTCGACGCAAAGCTGCAAGCGAGCGAAAGCCAGATTGCCGATCTGCAGAAGCGCGTCGCCGATGCCACGGTGAGCGGCGTTGACGGCGCGCCGGAGGGTGTGTCGCCTAACGAAATGAAAGCGATGCTCGACGACGCCAAGAGCCAGCTTGAGGCAGCCGAGCAGGAAAAAACCGTCCTGGCCGACAAAGTAAAAAGCGCCCAGGATCGGGTCGCGGCGATGGAGGAAGAAAAGCGGCGGCGGGATTCCGGGGCCAATACGCCGGGCGTCCACGGCACCGTCCTGGCGGTCAACCAGGCCTATAATTTCGTGGTGCTCAACCTTGGGGAACGGCAAGGCGTGGTCCCCAATTCGGAGCTACTGGTCATGCGCCAGGGCGCTCTGATCGGCAAGCTTCGCATCTCCTCGGTTGAACCGACCACTTCCATAGGCGATATCATCTCCAACAGCTTGGCGCGCGGCGTCCAAGTTCAACCTGGAGATACTGTCATCTATGCCGGAAGCACCAACTCGTAGTCGGCTCACCCGCTGCCTCACGATCGTTTTTTTGTCCGCTACGGGCCTGCTCGCCTTCACTTCCTGCGCCACGGAAAAATCGCGCACCGCCCTGATCAGCGATCCTGATTCGCGCAACGAGTCGAATATTCCCTGGAACAAGCCGGCCCGCTGGGAGACAGGCGCCAACGTCCCGGGCGGCATCGGCGGCGGCAGCGGCAGTCCGGGAAGCCCAGGCGATCCGGGCTACTAGCGCGGTCCCTTAAATCCAGAACCCAGCCGGGATCACCGCATCCTTCGGCACCACGACAATCCCGTCGCGGATGTAGTAATTGGGCGCATCCTGATTCGATTCCTTGCCTTCCGGGGTGATCACCACGCCGTCGCCGATCCGCGCGTTCTTGTCGATGATGGCGCGATCGATCACGCAATTGCGCCCAATCCCGATCGGCGGCGCGTCCGGCGCATGCGTCGGGGCCGCGCCTTCAAAATGGTCGCCGCCCATGATAACGCTGTTACGAATTGTCGCGCCGCTGCGGATGATGCTCCGCACTCCGATCACGCTCCGCTCGATGTGAGCATCCGAAATCATACAGCCGTCGGAGATGATCGCCTGCCGCAGAGTAGCGCCATTGATTTTGCTCCCCGGCAAAAACCGCGGATGCGTATAGATCGGCGCCTTCGCTTCGAAAAAGCTGTATTGCGGTTTGGCGTCGGTGAGGTCGAGATTGGCCTCGTAAAAGGCGCGAATCGTCCCGATGTCCTCCCAGTAGCCTTCAAAGATGTAGGCATTGACATGCCGTTCGCCGATCGCCTGCGGAATCACGTGTTTGCCGAAATCGTCCAGGTCGTCGGCGAGGCAATCGATCAAGACCTGGCGATTGAAAACATAAATACCCATCGAGGCTTGATAGAGCTCTTCCTCCGGCTTCTTGCCGATCGATTCGAGCGTTTCCCGATCGAGCTTCAGCTCGTCGAGCAAAGCCGTCTCTTTCGGCTTTTCCTCGAAGCGCGTGATCCGGTGATCCGATCCGCTCAGCATGATGCCGAAATCGGAAGCCGCCGCGCGTTGCACCGGCGTCACGGCCAGCGTGATATCAGCCCCGGAGCGAATGTGCTGATGCAACAAGACCCGGAAATCCATCCGGTAGAGCTGATCGCCGCTCAGGATAAGAAAATAATCGTACGGTTGCTCGAGAAAATAACGCAGGTTTTGCCGCACCGCGTCAGCCGTGCCCTGATACCACTGGGTGCTTTGCGGCGTCTGCTGAGCCGCGAGAATATCGACAAAGCTGCGCGAGAAATTGTCGAACTTGTAGCTCGCCTGGATATGGCGATGCAGCGACATGGTGTTGAACTGGGTCAGAACATAAATCGAGCGCAGGCCGGAATTGAGGCAGTTGCTGATCGGAATATCGACCAGGCGATACTTTCCGCCTAACGGCACCGCCGGCTTCGCCCGGTCTTTCGTTAGCGGAAAAAGCCGCGTTCCCGCGCCGCCTCCCATGATGATGGAAAGCGTGCGTTGAGTGGTGCCAGGCGGAAGAGAAGGAGATTGCGGCATGGGATAGAAGGCAGCCTATAGGTTCGCGCGGCGCAAGGGAAGCTGATGATCGCGCCATCACTCCTTCCGAATCCTGCTTCTGCTCCAAATCCTAATCTAAATACGGAAGGCAGGACTAAGAGCAGAAGCAGGATTCGGAGGGGAGGTCCCGCCCTCTTGCTTACCGCGGGCGAAGGTGTCACGATCTCCCCCTTCATGTGTGGCATCGTCGGATACGTCGGAAGAGCGGAAGCCGCGCCCATCTTGCTCGATGGGCTGCGCCGGCTCGAATATCGCGGCTACGACTCTGCCGGGGTCGCGATCGTCGATGGCGACCACATCGAGACGCGCAAGTGCGCGGGCCGCATTGCCGGCCTCTCCAAGTTGATGTCGGAAGAGCCGGCGAACGGCACCTTTGGCATCAGCCACACCCGTTGGGCGACGCACGGCAAACCGACCGATCAAAACGCCCACCCGCATTTTGACGAAAGCGGCAAGCTCGCCCTCGTCCATAACGGCGTGATCGAAAATTACCAAGAGATCAAGGACAAGCTCCTGCAGGAAGGCGAACACCATTTCGTCTCCGAAACCGACACCGAAGTGCTGGCTCATCTCGTCGGTAAACTTTATGACGATTCCGCCGCCGGGGTGACCGACCCGCGACGGCACAAGGCCCTGCTGGTGGAGGCGCTGCGGACCGCACTGCGGCAGGTTATCGGTACCTACGGCATCGCGATGGTGCACGCCGATATCCCCGATTTCATCGTCGGCGCACGGCGCGGCAGTCCCCTCGTCCTGGGTGTGGGCAAAGACGAAAATTTTCTCGCCAGCGACGTGAGCGCGATCGTCGCTTACACCCGCGACGCCGTCTACCTCAATGACTTCGACCTGGTCGCGGTCGAGCGCGACAAATTCGAGATCAGCTCGCTCGCCGGCGAGCGCGGCAACCACGCCATCAGCAAAGTCGAGTTCACCGCGGAGGATATCAAAAAAGGCGATTACCCGCACTACATGCTCAAGGAAATTTTTGAGCAGCCGGGCTCGGTCCGCGATGCGATGCGCGGCCGTCTCAGTCTGGAAGAATGCACCGCCAAGCTGGGTGGCCTGGACATGACGCCGGTTCAACTGCGCGAAGTCGGCCGGGT
>JALYOR010000102.1 GCA_030856765.1 Verrucomicrobiota bacterium
GCAAAGAAAAAAAAGGCTGCCGCCAAGAAAAAGGCACCCGCTAAGAAAAAGATGGCGACTAAGAAAAAAGCAACGGCTAAGAAAAAACACTAAAGCCGTCATCCACAGAAGGGCGGTGACAGAGCCGGCCTTCGTTCATGTTAACTTCAACCCGGGGGAGAAATTAGTTTTTCTCCTCCGGTTTTTTTGCGCAAAAAACTTCGGAGCGGCGGCGCGGATTCGGTTAGGTTCGGCGCGTGGCACCACATCTCGAAGTAGCGCAGCAAGCCGCGCGGGCCGCCGGCGAGTTGCTTCGTTCGCATTTCGAAAAGCCGCTGACCGTTCACGCGACCACAGCGCATGATATCAAATTAGAGGTCGACGTTCTGGCCCAGGATTTGATTACGAGAATCCTGTTGGAGCGCTTTCCTGATCACGCGCTCTACGGCGAGGAAGGGATCGTCGGCGACCAGGCGAGCGCTTACCAATGGGTCGTCGATCCGCTCGATGGCACGGTGAATTTCTTTTTCGGCATCCCGCATTTTTGCGTCTCGATCGCACTTCGATTGAAGGGCGAAGTGATCGTGGGCGTGATCTACGATCCGATTCGCAACGAACTCTGGAGCGCGGAAAAAGGAGGCGAGCCTTCTTTGAATGGAAAGGCCATTCGAGTCAGCCCGCGCGCCACTTTGGCTGAAGCGGTCGTCTCCATTGGCCTGGCCAAGACCAGCGCGACGATCGACGCGGGTCTCCCGCTGCTTGAACAAATGGTCCATCGGGTGCGCAAGTGCCGCATGATGGGCAGTGCCGCCCTCGACATGGCCTACATCTCCTGCGGACGGCTCGACGCTTACATCGAACAAGGAATCAGTCTCTGGGACATCGCGGCGGGGTCGCTCCTGGTCGAACTGGCCGGCGGGAAAGTCGAACTGGAACCGCGCACGGATATGCCGGATAAATTTCGCATCATCGCCTCGAACGGACGGCTCGATCTGCGCTAGCCTGACGTCATGTATCGTTCCGGGATTGGCTATGACGCGCACCGTTTTGGGGAAGGGCGCAAGCTCGTCCTCGGCGGGGTGGAGATTCCGCACGAGCGCGGTTTGGAAGGCCATTCCGATGCCGACGTCCTGACGCATGCGATTGCCGACGCATTGTTAGGCGCGATCGGGGAGCGCGACATTGGCCATCATTTCCCGAACACCGACGAATCGATCCGCGGGATCAGCAGCCTCAAAATCCTGCGCCGGGTGGGCGAGGTGCTGGCGGAGAAGAATTGCCGGGTGGCGAACGTGGACGCGACGCTGATTGCGGAGGCGCCGAAGATCGGGCCGCATCTCGAGGCGATGCGGACGAAAATCTCGACGGCTCTGGGAATCGATCTCTCTCGTGTCGGCCTCAAGGCGACGACGAACGAAGGGATGGGCGCGATTGGGCGAGGCGAAGGGATGGCAGCGATGGCGGTGGCGAGCGTGGAGGAGAGCCAATGAAATGTTCGCCTAACGGAAAGCATTGTCATCCTGAGCCGGCGCAGCGCGGCGAAGGACCTCGCAAGCAACATGCGGCATTGTTCGTGAAGCCAAATCGCGAGCCGTTTGGGAGGTCCCTCGCTCTGCTCGGGCTGACAAATTGAGAAATGCCGCTTCGACTTTTTAATACCTACTCGCGCGAGATCGAGGAGTTCCGTCCGCTCGATCCGGCCGGGCGTGCGGTGAAGATGTACACGTGCGGGCCGACGGTTTACAGCCACGCCCACATCGGAAATTTCCGCGCCTACATTTTCGAGGACCTGCTGCAGCGACAGCTCGAGCACCGCGGTTTCGCGGTCGACCGGGTGATGAATCTAACCGATGTCGATGACAAGACGATCCGGGGCAGCCGGGCAGAAAACCTGCCGTTAGGCGACTTTACCGCGCCCTTTAAGGAAGCGTTCTTCCAGGACCTCGACACGCTGCAGATCAAACGGGCGAATACTTTTCCGGCAGCGACCGAACAGCGCTACATCCAGGCGATGATCGCGATGATCGAGCAGCTGATCGCGCGCGAGCTGGCGTATCAGGCAGACGACAAATCGGTCTACTTCCGGATCAATCGCTTCCCCGACTACGGACATCTCGCACACTTCGACCTGAGCGAGTTGCGCTCCACTGGCCGGGTGAAGAGCGACGAGTACGACAAGGAGCACGTCGGCGATTTCGCCCTCTGGAAAGCGTGGGACGACGAGGACGGCGATGTCAGGTGGGAAAGTCCCTGGGGGCGCGGACGTCCCGGCTCGCACATCGAGTGCAGCGCGATGGCGACCACGCTCCTGGGCGAGCAGATCGACATCCATTGTGGTGGGGTGGACAATATTTTCCCGCATCACGAAGCGGAGATCGCCCAGTCGGAAGGCTGCAGTGGAAAGCAATTCGTCCGCTACTGGCTGCATTGCGCCCATCTCCTGGTCGAGGGCCAGAAAATGTCGAAGTCGTTAGGCAACTTCCATACCCTGCGTGATGTGCTGGAGAAGAGTTACAGCGGGCGAGAAGTCCGTTTCGCTCTCATCCGGGTGCATTATCGCGCGCCCTTGAATTTCACCTGGGAAGGAATGGAGGAAGCCCGCCAGGCGCTGGCTCGGATCGACGAATGGCTCCGTCGCCTTCGCGAATCGACCGGCCCCGAGAGTGCGGCGGACGCGATCGAGGAGGAGAGGTTTTTCGAAGCGCTGGACGACGACCTCAACATCTCGGCTGGGCTCGGACATCTCTTCGAACAGATTCGAGAGAGCAACCGCGAACTGGACGCGGGCCTCGCTCCGGGCCGCGCGCGGGCCTGGCTGAATTGGTGGGACCGCCTCAACCAGCTCCTCGCGTTTGAGGCGGAGGAAGAGAAGCCGACCGCGGAAATCCTGCAGCTGGCCGTGGAGCGGACGCAGGCGCGGCTTGCCAAGAATTGGCAAAAAAGTGATGAATTGCGCGATGCCATCCAAGCTCGCGGCTGGGAGATGCGCGACACCAAGGAAGGACAGGTGCTGGCCCGCCGGCCCGGGGGCCTAACGACGTCGCCGTAGTCTGAGGCCACAGAGATGTTTAACGCCGCTGAATTTTTCGATCTCGAACACACCGCGCACTCGAAACTTTTCGAGCTCGACAAATACGTCTGGGAAGCGCTCAAGCAGATTCCGAGTTACCTCAAGTTCCGCCTCAAGCCCGCGATCTTCGGCGAGTTGATCGGAAAGCCGTATATCAGCGGCTCGGTTTTCATCGGGCGAGGCACGATCGTGGAACAGGGCGCGATGTTGAAAGGGCCGGCCTGGATCGGGGAGAATTGCCACCTGCGCGCCGGTTGTTACGTCCGGGAAAACGTCATCGTGGGGAACGGCGTGGTGATGGGCAACTCCTGCGAGTTTAAGAACTCGATCATTTTCGACGACGCGCAGATTCCGCATTTCAGCTATGTGGGCGATTCGATTCTCGGCTACAAAGCGCATCTCGGCGCCGGCGTCATTCTCTCCAACGTGAAACTCGATCGCGCCGAGATCAGCGTCCTCGCGACCGACGGCTTGATCGCGACCGGCCTGCGGAAGTTCGGCGCGATCATCGGCGATCGCTCTGAGATCGGATGCAACGCGGTCTTGAATCCTGGCTCGGTGGTTGGCCGCGATTGCATTATTTATCCGGGCACAAATTTCCGCGGCCTCTTGCCGGCCAACAGCATCGTGAAGGTGCGCCAGACGACGCAGGTGCTAAGCCGACGCCAGCCTAACGACACCTAAACGGGCGCGCGGGCGGATGGGCAGGGATTCGAACCCTGGTTGCCTTGCGGCAAACACGCTTTCCAGGCGTGCGCATTAGACCACTCTGCCACCCATCCTTTTGTCGGCCCAATGTCGTTTTGGAAACTACAGCTGCAGGCGGCGAAACAGTTCGTCGAGCGGCAATTGAATGCCAACGTAAAATTCGCCGAAGTCGGCGTAGGCCGCGCTCACTTCGTCGAAGCGCATCTGGTAAACGATCGCTTTGATCTGGAAAGTATCGTGCGCAAAAAGAGTCACGCCCCATTCCGCATCATCGAGTCCGGTCGAGCCGGTGATGAGCTGTTTTATCTTGCCGGCGTACTGGCGACCGACCCGCGCGTGCCCGCCCATCAGGGTGCGGCGTTCTTCGTAGGGGAGGGAATACCAGTTGCGCTCTTCGCCGCGGCGCTTGGTCATGTTGTAGAAACAAACGATCGGCCAATCGGGCAGGGTGGGATAAACGCGATCCTGCCGGTACTTCTTCATCCGCTCACGAAATTCCTGCATCGCGGTGTCGAACTCCGGCGTGTCCCGCTTGAGCTTTTGTTCCCGGTCGAGCGTCTCAGCGTACTGCTCGTCGGTCGTGGTGTATTCGCTCTCTTCCGTTAAAGACAGGTAGCTGTAGATCGGGACGAGCACGTCCGGGCCGAGCGAAAGGGTGAGTTGCTTTTCGATCCGGTTGGCCGTCTGCAGGTCCGGGGTGATGAGCATGAAACCAAGATCGGCTTTCGGTGTGACCTGGCTGAGAGTTAGGAGTTGGGTGTTCTCCAGCGCGCGGGTTTCCTGGACGAGGGTGGAGAGGGCAACTTTGGCGGCCCGCTGCTCATCAGCGGTGAGCAATTGCCATTGTCCGTACTCGATCCGGTAAAAGAGATGGATGCAATGCCAGCCATCCTGGGGAATCAGCGGTGCGAACGTCGGGTCCATCGCCGGAGTTTCCCTGCGCGCGGGGACGGGGTCAAGCCGGCCGGCGGAGAGCGGGAGAGTCTCGCTCCTTTTGTCATCCCGAGCCGCGCAGCGCGGCGAGGGACCTCTCAGTTGCAACTGGAAGCGTTCGCTCCGGAGAGAACCGCTCTTGCAACTGCGAGGT
>JALYOR010000052.1 GCA_030856765.1 Verrucomicrobiota bacterium
CGGATGATATTTCTGCAGCATCTGGCAAAGCTCAGGCGTGATCCGCTGCGGAAGGAAGATCGGCACGCGGGTGCCGATGCGGAGGAATTCGATGTGCTTGATCGCACGTAGGCGGCTGAGGATTTTCTCCAGCTTCGCATCGCTGAAGATCAGAGCGTCGCCGCCGGAGAGGAGGACGTCGCGCACTTCGGTGTGTTCTTCGAGATACTTAAAGGCGGATTCGAACTCGGTGTGGAGTTCCTGTTCACCCACGCCGCTGACCACGCGACTGCGGGTGCAGTAGCGGCAGTAGCTGGCGCAACGATCAGTCACGAGGAAAAGCACGCGATCGGGGTAGCGATGGACCAGCCCTGGGACCGGCATATGCGAGTCTTCTCCGCACGGGTCCGCCATGTCGTAAGGCGAATCCCAAGTCTCCTCGACCCGCGGGATAACCTGGCGTCGAATCGGGCAATCGGGATTGTCAGGCTCGATCAGGTTGAAAAAATGTGGCGTGACGGCGAGCGCCAGTTTGTCGCCGGAAAGAAGCACGCCCGCCCGCTCCTCATCAGAGAGGGTGAGATGCTGCTCGAGTTGCGCCAGGGTGGTGACGCGATTCTGCAGCTGCCATTTCCAACTATTCCAGAGTTCCGGCGCCACCTCGGGGAAATAACCGGGCGCCATCGAGATGAACTCTTTTCGGTCCTTTTTGCCATCGGCAAGAGTAATCATTTGGTTTGTAGAAAAAACGTTAATGGGGTTAACTATTGTGTCAATGTGGGCACTTTTTGGTGCGCCTCATTCGTGCAGGTTCCCTCGCTTGTTCCCCTAATTCGGTTCGCGGTCGCGATCGGATCCAAGAAAGTGAGCCGGACGGCGGTTTGCCGCTCGCACGCTTCCCGCTACTGTTTTGAACAGCGCGCCGCGCGCCTTGTCGAAAATCGCCACCTATGCGCCGTCTTCTTTCCTTCGTCCTGCTCACACTTTTTACCGGCGTGTCGCTCGCCTCTGCGCAATCAGTGCCCGCACCGCCCGCCACCTCGGCCGCCCCTCAGCCGACCCCGACTATTCCCGCCGAAGCCGCCGCGCCGGGTAAGGATGTCGTCCACCAGCTCAACAACGCTTTCGCCAAAGTGTTCGAAATCGTCGCGCCGAGCGTCGTCATCATCGAGGTGACGAAGAAGGCGGACAGCAACGATCCCTCGCTCGACGATCTGTTTTTCCAGCCTCCGGACGACAACGACCCGCATCACGGACGGCGCTTGCCCGATCCGGTCCAGAGCGAGGGCTCGGGCTTCATCGTGAGGCAGGATGGGTTCATCTATACCAATTTCCACGTGGTCGAGGGCGCCGAAAAAGTGGCGGTGAAGTTGCAGGACGGCCGCGAAATGGCCGGGAAGGTGATCGGGACCGATGAAAAAACCGACATCGCGGTGGTCAAAGTGGAGGCGACCAATCTCCCGGTAGTGCAAATGGCCGACAGCGATGCGGTGCGAGTTGGGCAGTTCGCCTTTGCCATCGGGGCACCGTTCAAGCTCGACTACACTTTTACCTACGGGGTGATCAGCGGGAAAGGGCGAAGCAAACTTTTCGCCAGCAGCGGCTACAACATCGCCGACTACCTCCAGACTGACACCTCGATCAATCCCGGCAACAGCGGCGGCCCGCTCTGCGACATCGACGGCAAAGTGGTCGGGATGAACACACTCATCAACGGCCTCAACCGGGGCCTCGGTTTTGCCATCCCGAGTAACCTGATCAACGAAATCGGCACCCAACTGATGGCGGGGAACAAGATCGTAAGGCCATGGCTAGGCATCCGGATCGAGACGCTGGGCGACGATTCCTCGATCCGCGACTTGTTCAAGGGCATTGATAAAGGCGTCGTCGTGCGCACGATCGAAGCGGACGCTCCGGCTTACAAAAGTGAGCTGCGGCCGTTCGACGTCATCACCCAGATCGACGGCGCTCCAGTCGCGACCGATACGCAACTGCAGCACGAAATTCTGAAAAAGAAGGTGGGCCAAAACGTCGAGCTCGGTGTCTGGCGCAAGGGCCAGACGATGAAGATCGCGATCAAGACGGGCGAGTTGCCTAACGAAATTAATCGGGCCGCCGCCCAGCCCGAGGTCCCGCGCGAACCAAGGGAAGAAGACATCAATCGTTTTGGACTGCAGGTGCAGGAATTGACCAAGGAGGTGGCGACCCGTTTGAAGCTGAGCGTGCAGCAGGGAGTGATCGTGACTGACGTGGCCGAGAACAGCATCGCCGCCGAACAGGATATCCGGCGCGAGGACGTCATCACGGAAGTCGATGGCCAGCCGGTGACCAGTGTCGCCACCTTCCGCGAGGCTCTCGGGAAAGCCGATGTGCGGCGGGGGATTCTGCTTTATCTCGACCGCAAGGGGAGTCGCACCTTCGCGGTTCTGCGAGCCGGCGGTTAGGGGTTCTTTTTTCGTGACCATCTTCGCAACTTTCTGCCCCCGGGGCCTGGCACTTGTCGTGCTCCTCCTGCTTGGCGCGCTGCCGCTGTCCCTGCGAGCGGAATGGAAGATCACCTCCGCGACCTCCTCCCCTAACGAATCGATCGAGCATTGGAAGACGGAGCTGAGCGACGACGCGACGGGGGAAGATGCGACCGTGCACGCGGCCGTCTTCGCCACCCGCGCCGCTACCTTGCGCGTGATCGATCAACCGGATGCGCCGCGCCAGTCCCTGGCCGAGGTCTTGAACCACAGCGGAGCGCTGGCAGGCGTGAACGGCGGTTACTTCGACCCGCAGGATGCGCCGCTCGGCCTCCTGGTCAGCGATGGCCGGGTCCTTTCCAAGCAGCGCCAGGCCAAGCTGCTCACCGGTGTTTTGTTTGCGAGCGGGAATCGCGTCGACATCGTGCGAGCGAGCCGCTTTGCCATGAACAAGAAAATCAAAGCAGCGCGCCAATGCGGTCCGCTCCTGGTCGACGGAGCCTCGCCCGTGGCGGGCCTAAATGATACCCGTCCCGCCCGGCGGACCTTTGCCGCGGTGGACGGGAAAGGGCACGCCGCGCTCGGCGTCTGCTCGGCCGTTTCGCTGGCCCAACTTGGGAAAATTCTCGCCCTCACCAATGGAGTGGGAAAAATCAAAGTAGCGCGGGCGCTCAATCTCGACGGCGGTTCCTCGAGCGCCTTCTGGTTCAAGGGCGGCTTCTCCCAGGGGGAGTTCAAGACGGTGCGCGACTTCGTCGCCATCGTGCCCTCTCCGACTCGTTAGGCCAAATTGTCCGTCCCGGCCGCGCCCACGCTTGACGCCTGCGCGCCCCGGGCCAAGGGTCGGGGCGCAATGCGCACTTTTGGCCGGTTCCTTTTTCATGATGCGACGGTTTACGGGGAAGTGCGGGGCGATGAGGTGCACTTCCTCGCCGGGCCCTTCTGGCTCGGGCTCGAGTTGACCGGCGAAAAGCAGTCGTTAGGCGAACTGGTCATCGAGGTGCCGGTCGCGCCGAGCAAGGTGATCGCGGTCGGCTTGAATTATCGCGATCACATCAAGGAGATGCAGCGGAGCGAGATCGGCTCGCCGCTCATTTGGTTCAAGGCGCCCAGCTCGTTGCTGCCCCACGAGGGCGTCATTCAAATCGCCTTCCCGGAACACAAGACCGATTTTGAAACCGAGCTCGCGATCGTCATCGGCGAGACGGCGAAGAACGTTTCGGTGTCTGGCGCACTCGATCATGTTTTTGGTTTCACACTCGCCGAGGACATTAGCGATCGCGATCTGCAGAAGGCTGAGAAACAGTTTTCGCGCTGCAAATCTTTCGACACTTACACACCGGTGGGGCCGTTCGTTTATACCGGCATCGATCCCGGCGATCTGGAAATTTCGCTCGAGCAAAACGGCGAAGTGAAACAACGCGCCCGGACCAGCCAAATGATTTATTCGGTCGCTGAGATCGTTGCTTTTGCCAGCCAGTCTCTGACCCTTTTGCCGGGCGATTTAATCCTCACCGGGACGCCGTCGGGAGTGGGGCCCGTTCAGGCGGGGGACGAGTTGGTAGCGCGGGTAGGAGACTGGCCGCCATTGTGCAATCGAGTCGCGAACGCCGGGGAGTGAACAAAAAAATCTTGCACAGGTGCAATTTACCGGGCTTCCTCTACATCCCACGGCGAGAGAGAATACGAATTTAAGAAGACACCGATGAATCGCAGCTGCCGAAAGATTGTGAAAAGTTTTTGCTCGACGTGCTCTCTTCTGCTTTGTGATAACAACCGCAGCAACATCTCCGGAACCACCTGTCCATCACCAACCTGCTAATATGAAAAAAACGCTAATCGTTAGTCTGTGCTCCGTCACACTCGCACTCACCGCCTTCGCGCAAGACCCGGCCGCCTCTCCGGGGGCCTCTCCCGCTGATGCGACTTCTACGGACTTGAATGCCGCCCCGGCGGTCTCGCCTGCGGCGGATGCCACCGCTCCGGTTGATCCGGCAGCCACTGGTACAACAACCACTGATCCCGCCATGTCGCCGGCTGGCATCGACGCCTCGCCTGCCATGGCCGCTACACCGGCCGGTCCCGCAGTCGCGTCGCCCGCAGTCGCGTCGCCCGCGGCTGCTGCCGCGGCGAGTCCCAATGCAGCGGCCCCGACGACTGCGGAATCGCCCACCTCAAAGAATTTCCTGATCGATAATTTCCGCGCGGGTGGTCCGATCATGTGGCCGATCCTGATCGTTTCCATCATTGGTTTGATGGTTGTGATCGAGCGTTGTTTTTGGTGGGGAGCTCGCTTTTTCCGCCGCGATCCGAAACGGGTGGAGAAGGTGTTCACCGCCATCGAGACCGGCGACATCAACGAAGCTTCCAAGCTCGCCCGTGGGTCGCGCGATCCAGTGCTGCGCATGCTCTGGAATGGCCTCAATCACCAGCACGCTTCTCTTCAGGGAGCGTTGCAGGTGGCCGCCGGTATCGAGATCAAACGGGCTGGACGCTTTCTCGTCGTGATGGATACGCTGGTCACGCTGGCGCCTCTCCTCGGTCTGCTCGGAACCATCACCGGCCTGATGAAGTCCTTCGGTTCGCTCGGAAACGAAGAGCTGGCCGTGCAAGCGGTCACCGGTGGTATTTCCGAGGCGCTTATTGCCACGGCCTGCGGCCTGGGTATCGCGATTTTCGCGCTTATTCCGTTTAACTTCTTCACTTCTCGCGTGTCTAACTTGGAATTCGAATTACAGACTGCTGCGACGAACCTGGAGGTCATGTTGGAAGCCAATGCCAAGGCCAAAGGCGAAGCGGAAATGACCACCACGACTCCTCGCCCCTGAGGCAACCCGGACACGTTTAGAACATGGAATTCACCTCGCCCATCCCGCACAAGAAGGCGCGGATCGAGATCATCCCCCTGATCGACATCATGTTCTTTCTGCTGGCCAGCTTCATGATGGTGAGCATTAGCCAGGTGCACATGAAGGGCATGAAGGTCGATCTGCCGACCGGTGTGAGCGGGCAGACCCAGACCAAGCGTGAATACGTGAGCCTTTCGGTCGACGTGGACGGACAGATCTACTTCGACAAGGCGAAGATGGAGCCTGACCAGGTTTACGAGGCCCTGACAGAAATCCATAAAAGCAGCCCCGGGGCCAAGATCTTCATCCGGGGAGATCAAAATGCCTACCACGGCGACATCATCCGACTAATCGAACAGGTGCGTTCATCTGGCTTCTACAAGATCGCTTTTGAGATCAAGAGCCCGTCGATCTCGACCAGCATCGCTAACCAATCCAACTAAGTTATGGCGAAACCGCAATACTACAAAGGCATGCCGAAATGGCAGGTCTTTGCTTCTCTGGCCGGCGCGATAGCTATCGAATTAGCGGCTGTCGCCTTGGCGGGATTGCACAAAGAGGAAGAGATTCCCGTCGATCCTGGTTTTGTTTCCCAGCAACCGATCGACGCGATTATTACGGAGCTTCCCCCTGAGCCGACTCCTCCACCGGAGGAAGACCCACCGCCCCCGCCGCCCCCACCGGATGAGCCGACCG
The DNA here is from genome assembly GCA_030856765.1 of Verrucomicrobiota bacterium. GTDB lineage: Bacteria > Verrucomicrobiota > Verrucomicrobiia > Chthoniobacterales > UBA10450 > Palsa-1392. Next base: position 5,990 of record JALYOR010000052.1, read on the forward strand.
AATTCACCATCGAGGAGCCCACTCCACCGCCCCGGCCCAAGGATGCACCGAAGCCTAAGTCAAAACCCCGCGTGGCCTCTTCTCGGCCCACCGGTCCCGTCACTTCCGGCCCGGTCAGCTTCGTCTCGGCCAAAGCCAATCTGACCAGTGCGCCGCGCCCCACCTACCCCTACGAGGCTCGTCGTGCCCGGCAGACTGGCAGCGGCAAGTTCCTGCTCATCTTCAGCTCCTCCGGCAGCGTATCGGATGTCCAGGTAACGCAGAGCACTGGGAGCGCCATCCTCGATCAGACCTCGATGCAGACCTTCCGCCGCTGGCGGTGCAAGCCGGGTGCCTACTCAAAGGTTTACGTGCCGATTACCTACACCATGGAGGGCGCCCAGCTTTAGCCTGATCAAAATCTCATGAAAGTCGCCTCGCCCATTCCACGTAAACACGCCCGGATCGAGATCATCCCGCTGATCGATATCATGTTTTTCCTCCTCGCCAGTTTTATGATGGTGAGTCTAAGCCAGACCCACATGAAAGGCATTCGGGTTAATCTGCCTTCCTCTGTCGCCGTCCCGCAGGCGACGCCGCCGATAAAAAAGGATTTCACCACTTTGCGGGTGGACGCCGACGGTTTGGTCCATCTTGACCAGGAAGTTCTGACCGACGGTGATGTCATGCCACGGCTCATGCAGATGCAAAAGGCCAATCGCGACGTCAAGGTCTTCATCAGCGGTGACAAAGAAGCTTTGCATGGCGACGTCATCAAACTGCTCGACCGGGTGCGTTCCGCGCACATCGAGAAAGTGGGTTACGAAATTAGAGTGAAAGCCGGTGCAGGAGGAGGTGGGGCTCCGGGAGGTCCCGCCGCGCCGCCACCACCGCCGCCTCCTGCGCCTTAACCGGCGCGAAGAAGCGCCTTTCACCAACAGTCAGGTCATGGCGCGGAGAAAGTCTCGCAGCTTTGATACAGCGACCGCTCGATGGCTGATGGAGTCCTTTTCTTCTGCTGAAAGCTCAGCGAAAGTCCGATCAAATCCAACCGGCTGGAAGAGCGGATCGTACCCAAACCCCATTTGCCCGCGTTCCTCTTCGAGGATGCAGCCTTCCACTGTACCTTCCAGCGTCGCGAGAACGTCTCCGGCCCGCACCAGGACGAGAACACACCGAAAGCGCGCCCGCCGCGGCGAATCCGCATCGAGCGGTGCGAGTTCGGAAAGAAGCTTGTAGCGGTTTTCCGCGTCGGTGGCTCTTTCCCCTGCGTAGCGGGCGGAATAAACACCCGGCCCTCCACCTAACGAATCCACCTCCAGCCCGGAATCGTCCGCCAGCACCAGACCGTCGACCTGCCGCGAAACCTCTGTTGCCTTGAGGCGGGCATTCTCGGTAAAGGTCGTACCCACCTCGGGGACCTCGGCGATTTCTGGATGCGCCAGCAGATCCTCCAGCGCGAAATCTGCGCCCAGCATTTGGGCGAACTCCCGCGTCTTGTATGGGTTGCGAGTCGCAATTAGTAGCCTGGTCATGGTAGCGTCCGCCTTTCCGTTAAGCGAGGATGGGACGCGAGCGGTCACCAAAGATTGCTGTCCCCACCCGCACCAGCGTCGCCCCTTCCTCGATCGCCACCGGGTAATCTCCGCTCATCCCCATGGAGAGCTGCGGCAGCTTGAGGTTGAATTCCCCTTCGAAGGCGTCGCGCAGTTCGCGCAAAGCGACGAAATACCGCCGCGACGCCTCCGCCTCCGGCGCGAGCGGTGGGATCGTCATCAAACCTTCGACCGTCAATCGGCCTAACGACAAGAGCGCTTCCAGATCGCGTCGCAAAGCCTCGGGCGAAAAGCCGTGTTTGCTCGCCTCGCCGGCCACATTGACCTCGAGCAACAGGCGCGGTTGCAGCCCTGCTTCGTCCGCGATCCGCTGTATATCCTCCGCAAGCGCGAGCGAGTCGACGCCATGGAATAACTCAAAGAGCGGCAGGGCGTGCCGAATTTTGTTTTTCTGCAGGTGTCCGATGAAATGCCAGCGCAGACGCGATGGAAGCAGCGGAATCTTGGCGCGCGCTTCCTGCACCCGGCTCTCGCCGAAAAGAATTTGCCCGGCCTCGGCGGCCGCCTGCACCTTTTCTGCAGCGTGCGTCTTGGAGACCGCCACCAATTCGATCTCCTCTGCGCTTCGCCCGGCGCGGGTCGCCGCCTCGGCGATTCGCTCCTGCACCCGGGCCAGATTTTCGGCGATTGAATCCATTACGCTTTTAATTGCTGCACCATCTCCGTCGCCAGTTTCGGTCCCATCCCGCTCGCTTCGTGTTTGAAATAGACGAAGGTCTCCCGCCAATTTTGTCTTTCCCTAACGAACGCTGTCCAGCGCGCGACGTCTTTGCTGGTGTAGTCCTCGCGGCGCAGGCGCAGATAACCGTAATCGGCCGTCTCAACCAGCGGGGTGGAAAGCTTCTCGGTGTCCGCGAGGCAGAGGGCGACATTGCTCGCCCGTAGCAAGGAGTAAATTTCCTCATCCAGCCACGACTGGTGGCGGAACTCAAATGCCGCCCGCATCACCGGCAGCTCGCGCAGAAACGCGCTCAGGAGATCGGCGTCCTTTTTGAAATTGGGTGGCAATTGAAATAAGACCGGCCCGAGTCGAGCCCCGAGCTCGGCGATCACGCGGCAGAAAAACGCGAGTGTGTCCTGGCAATCGCGCAGTTTGGCGAAATGGGTGATTTTTTGCGGCGCCTTCAGCGCGAAACGGAAATTTTCCGGAGTCAGCGCCTTCCAGTTCGCAATCGTCTTGTCCGACGGAATGCGACGAAACGTGTAGTTGATCTCCGTGGTAAAGAGGCGCTCGGCGAAATAGGGCAGCATCTTGGCCGCCGCCAGATCCTCCGGATAAAACGTCCCCTTCCACTCTGCATATTGAAAGCCCGAGGTGCCGATCCAGGTCTTCATCAGTTGCTGCCGAGCATGCGCCAGGCGGGGCCGCCTGACAAGGCGAGCGAGGATCTCGCCCTCGTTAGGTTTCGCGCCCTCTGGCGGAATAGGAAGAACGCTTAGCTATCGCAGCTGCGATAAAAAGGTGATGAATGACGAAGAAAAACACGACGGACCCTGGCCGCTGCTGAAGAACACCGCGATCGAGTGGTGGAATGACAACACCTCCTCGCTCCCATCCTCCTCATCGCCGTCGGAGCGGCCAGTCTTTTCTTCAGCCGCGAGACCGCGGTGAATTCCGTTACCCAGGAAATCCAGCGTCTCGTTGGGGAGCAGGGCGCCGCCGCCATCCGCCAGGTGCTGGAATCAGCCGGCGGCCTCGGGCAAGGGGCTTGGGCGATCACGGTCGGGGTGATCGCGCTTATTCTCGGCTCCTCCGTCGTCTTTGCCGAGCTGCAATCGGCTCTAAACCAGATTTGGGGAGTGAAATCGGAAGTTCGGCGCGGTCTGATTCTCGACCTCGTCTTGGACCGGCTGCGCTCATTCTCGATCGCCCTCGGCGTCGGCTTCCTCCTTCTCGTCTCGTTAGTCCTGAGCGCCGCGCTGAGTGCCTTGCAGGACTACATGACCAACTGGATGCCCTCGGTGCCGTGGCTCTGGCAGGCTGGTAACATCGTCATCTCCCTCATCGTCGTGGCGGTTCTTTTTGCGATGATCTACAAATATCTCCCGGACGTGCAGATCGAGTGGCACGATGTCTGGGTTCGTCAAGCGACCTCCCCGGCGGCATGACCGCTGGCCCAGGCCCATTGGAAATTGTAGCCGCCCAGCCAGCCGGTCACGTCGACCACTTCGCCGATAAAATACAGTCCGGGCACACGGCGCGCTTCCATCGTCTTCGAAGACAGCTCGCTCGTGTCGACGCCCCCGACTGTGACTTCGGCCTTCGGATAACCCTCCGTGCCGTGAGGCTGAACCGGCCAATGATGCAGCAGGCGGGCGAAAGCCTCAAGCTGGGGGCGGGCGGTTTGCGCGAGCGGCTTCGGCGGAGCGAAACGCTCGCACCAGGCCGCCGCGAAGCGTCCCGGCCATTCCTTGCCCAGCAGTTCCAAGGCGGTTGCTTTTGAATCGCATTGGCCGAGCAACCAGTCCGTCCCGGGCCGCTCCGGCAAGAGGTCCAGTGCGATCGTTCCCTCCTCCCGCCAGAAAGAAGAGACTTGCAGAATGGCCGGACCGCTCAGGCCGCGGTGGGTTAGCAGCATCGCTTCGGCAAAGGATGCGCCCTCCGCGCGCGCGACGACCGGCAGGGCGACTCCGCTGAGTTCGGCGAAGTTATCCTCTGATGAAAGCGTAAGCGGGACCAGACCGGGACGCGGCGGCACGATCTTGAGCCCGAATTGTTCCGCAAGGCGATAACCGAAATCGGAGGCGCCCAGTTTAGCGAACGACAAACCACCGCTCGCGATGACCAACGAATCGCACTCCAACGGACCCCGATTCGTCCCTAACGAAAAGCGTTCCGTCCGCGTGACCGATTCCACTCGGCAACCGCACCGCACGTTAACCTCCGCGGTCGCGCACTCGGCCAGCAGCATCTCGATGATCTGGCGCGAACTGAAATCGCAAAATAACTGGCCCAGCTTTTTCTCGTGATAAGGAATCCCGTGCTTCTCGAC
>JALYOR010000059.1 GCA_030856765.1 Verrucomicrobiota bacterium
CATCACACCCTGCGGGTCGCCCTCACCGGCGCGCTCACGATCATTCTCTACAAGCTGATTTTTACCGGGTTCAAGACCGGGCCCGGCGTGGCCGGCTTCCTCGCGCACCTCGGCCACGAGTGGGTCATCCTTGCCAACCTCTTTTGTCTCCGTCAGCTTCCTGTTCCTCCAAAACTGCTTCCGCTCGAAGCCGAGGTCCTCGATTCAGCTACGGCTGCCTAAAGGCGACATGCGGTCAACAAGGCCGAGGGCGTCCTGATTGTCACCGCCTTTTCGTTGCGTCCTGAGACCGGTCGGCTGGATGGAAGAACGAAAACGCAAAAGATTACCTTCGATCTGTTGGCGGATAGTTGGCTAATTAAGTAGCAATCGGTGCGTTTCGATGCGTGCCCTTGCGTAACGCTCAAAACGCCAAAGGCGGTCGGATTTGCCTATGAGAACACCTTTTTAGAGAGTGCCGATGGCGGGACTCGAACCCGCACTGAGTTTTCACTCAAACGGATTTTAAGTCCGTTGCGTCTGCCATTTCGCCACATCGGCGGCTGCTGCGGCGACTTTACGCAGGAAGGACGAAGGCGGCGAAAGGAAATTCTCCCGCGGCGGGGGTTGCGTTCAATGTTACATCCGTCTTCGCTTCCACGAGCGAACGGAGAAGAGTGCTGCTAGTCTGGAATGCGGCTCGACAACTTTAACGAAGGAATTTTATGGCTAAAAAACTGGAAGGAAAAAAAGTGGCGATCCTGGTCGCCAATGGATTCGAACAAGTCGAGATGACAAAACCCCGCGAAGCCCTCGATGAAGCGGGTGCGGAAAGCAAAGTCGTGTCGATCAAGTCGGGTAAAGTGCAGGGGATGAATCATGATGAAAAAGGCGACAAGTTCGAAGTCGACCTCACCCTGGACGACGCCAAAGCCGGCGACTTCGATGCCTTGCTCATCCCAGGCGGTTTGATGAACCCCGATGAAATGCGTCAGCAGGAGCGCGCGCTGGAGTTCGTGCGCAATTTCTTCAAAGCCGGCAAGCCGGTCGCGGTCATTTGTCACGGCCCGCAGGTCTTGATCAGCGCGGACCTGGTGCGGGGCCGCACCATGACTTCGTGGCCGGCGCTCAGAGTCGACATGACGAATGCCGGCGCCAATTGGATCGACGAGGAGGTGGTAGTGGACCAAGGTCTCGTCTCCAGCCGCAATCCCGACGATATCCCAGCCTTCAACGAAAAAATGATCGAAGAATTCGCCGAGGGGAAACACGAGGGAGCGCGCAAACCCGCCGAAGAGCTTCCCACCTTTTCGCTCGAGACCTAATCGTTAGGCGTGTTCGGTGGTAATTTCCGACCGCGCGCCCGAGACCGCTCCTCAGCGGTAACGGGCGCGCGTTTTGTTTTTGGCGAGCAGGCCGCATATTGAAAGTCCCGCCATGACTACCGCGAACAAGATCACTGTCGTCCGCATCCTGATGATTCCCGGCTTCGTCCTGATGGCGATCTACTACGGGGAAAGCATCAAGAAGGGCGATCCGATCGAGTGGCAACGCTACGCCGCGATCGTGATTTTTCTCGTCGCGGCGGCCAGCGATGGTCTCGATGGCTATATCGCGCGCCGCTACAACCAGAAGAGCGCGCTCGGCGTCATCCTCGATCCGATCGCGGACAAAGGGCTGCTCCTCAGCGCTATCATCACGCTCAGTATCAGCAATTGGAGCGACGTCGACCCGCAATACGGGCAATTCCCGACTTGGTTCCCGGTCCTCGTGATCAGCCGGGACGCGGTGATCCTGATTGGTAGTGCCGTATTGCACCTCCTCAACGGCCACGTGCGAGTGCATCCCACCTGGACGGGCAAGGTCGCAACCTTTCTTCAGATGGCAGCGATCGCGTGGGTTATGCTGCAATTCATGTTCATTCCGCTCATCTACGTCGTCGCGACGGCGGGCTTCTTTACCTTCGTCTCCGGCATCATCTACGTGATGGACGGTTTTCGCCAGCTCGGCGCCCAGGGCCACGCGAACGCCAACGGCGATTCGGCAAAACGTTAGGCGATGGACACACCCAGCAGCCGCCAGGTCGCGATCGTCGGCCGGCCTAACGTCGGCAAGTCCGCTCTCTTCAATCGCCTGGCGGGGCGCAACATCGCCATCGTCCACGATCAGCCTGGGATTACCCGCGATCGGATCTCGGCGGTCAGCTTGCGCGGGGACGAGCCCTTTACGATTTGGGATACGGGTGGAATCGGTGGGCACGGCGAGACCGAGCTTTTGCAGGAGGTGCGCACGGCGGCCGATGCCGCGATGCGCGAAGCAGACGTCATTCTCTTCGTTGTCGATGCCCAGCAGGGTCTGACCCCGATCGACCAGGAACTCGCGCGCCTCCTGCGCCGCTCGAAACGCCCAGTCGTGCTGGTCGTGAACAAGATCGATCATCCCAAGCACGAAGACCTCGAGGGTGAATTCACCCGGCTCGGTTTTCCCGAGGTGCTCTCCATCAGCGCGGCGCACGGCCTGGGTATGAGTTCGTTAGTCACGACCATCGAGCAGCTCCTGCCCGCCGCGGTTGCGAGGGCAGAGGAAACGCCCGCTCTTTCGCTGGCGATCGTGGGCCGCCCTAACGTCGGGAAGTCGTCGCTAATTAACGCCATTCTGCGCGACGGCCGAACCATCGTGAGCGATATCCCCGGGACGACCCGCGACGCGGTCGACATCGCCTATCGGCTCGGCAAAGACCGTTTCGTGCTCATCGATACGGCCGGGATTCGTCCGCGCGGAAAGCACAATACCTCGGTCGAAGTGTTTAGCGTCATGCGGGCGGAGCGCACCATTCGCCGGGCCGATCTTTGCGTGCTGGTGATCGATGCCACGATGGGCGTGACCGCCCAGGACAAGAAGATCGCGGCCCTCATGCAAAAGGCGCAAAAGCCGTCGATTCTCCTCGTCAACAAATGGGACTTGGTAAAGCCCGAGCATGGGGCGAAGGCCACTCTGGCCGAGCTGATCGCTGAAACGCGAAACCGCCTTTTCTTTCTCCCTTACGCACCCATCCTGGTCGCATCCGCGCTTACTGGCGAAAATGTCGATCGCCTCTTTAGCGCCATTCGTAAAATCCGGCGGGGCGCGGAAGAGCGCCTCAGCACCGGCGTGCTCAACCGGTTGCTGCGCGAGGCCTTTCAAGTCAATCCGCCTCCCATGTCAGCCAATAAGCGGCTCAAGCTTTTCTACGCCACCCAGCCGCGCAGCGAAAACCAGACTCTAGCGACCCCCGA
>JALYOR010000071.1 GCA_030856765.1 Verrucomicrobiota bacterium
CTGGCATTGGCATTCGCGCCGAAGCGCTCTCGCAGATTTTCGAGGCCTTCGAGCAGGGTGAGATCACCTTCCAGCAACGTTTCGGCGGGCTCGGTCTGGGGCTGGCGATCTCGCGGGCCATCGTGGAGCTTCATGGCGGCGAGATTCGCGCCGAGAGCGACGGCGTCGGCCAGGGCGCGACCTTCACCGTCACTCTCGCAACGGTGGATGCGCCAAAATTTGTGGACCCTGCGCAGAGCACGCCGCCCGCCCTGAACCGCTCTCTGCGGCTCCTCGTCGTGGAGGATCACGAAGCGACACTCGCCGTCCTCACGCGTCTCCTCACGCGGAGCGGTCATCACCTCACCAGTGCGACAAGCGTGCGCGATGGGCTCGCCGCCGCGAAAATGGAACCTTTCGACGCAGTGATTAGCGACCTTGGCCTGCCCGACGGCACTGGCTTCGAGTTGATGGAAAAATTGCGCGCGGCGCACGGGCTGCGCGGAATTGCCCTGAGCGGTTATGGGATGGATGAGGATCTGCGCCGCTCGCAGGCAGCAGGTTTCGGCGCCCACCTGACCAAGCCGATCGATTTCGCGCAACTGGAGCGCGCACTCGAGGACTTGATGGTCCCGGCTTCGCCTGTTCTCGGCTAACGCACGCGTAGTTTCCCAGAGACGGATTGGTGCCGGCAATGCCTGGAAGGTCTCACGACCAAGGAATTAGGCATTATCGCCGCCGTCGCTCTCGGCATGGGATCGGCTCCTCAAGAAATACGTGGATGACAAGGGGCTGGTGAACTACACCGCGTGGAAGAACGACAAGAGCGACATGGACGCGATCGACTCCTACATCAGACAATTCGACGCCAAAGCCGACAAAGGCGCGGAGGGAGATGAGAAGGCGGCGTCGCTCGTGAACGCTTACAATGCGATGACGATGCGCACGATTCTCACCGCCTACCCGGTCGAGAGCATTCACGAGACGGATAAGCCATTCGAGACGAAGCAATGGAAAATGGGTGGCGCGACAGTTTCGCTCAACGACATCGAGAACGGCACCCTGCGCCCGATGCTGAAATATCGCGCGCACAGCGTGCTGGTTTGCGCGGCGCGCAGTTGCCCGCCGCTGCAGCGATCGGCCTACCAAGCGAGTTCGTTCGAAGAACAGGACGACGCAGCGTACAGGGCCTGGCTCGGGCGCGAAGACCTGAATAAGTTCATGCCGCAGGAGAAGAAGGCGGAGGTCTCCAGCATCTTTAAGTGGTTCAAATCTGACTTCGATAAGTCTCTCGCGGTGCCGAAAGTTTTCGAGAAATACGGTCCCGCCTCGGCGAAAGAACTTGTAGCCGGCGGAGCTAAATTCGAAATTTCATACCTCTCTTACAACTGGGGGTTGAACGATCAGGGAGAGCACGGTCGCAGCTACTCGAAGCTCAACCTGATCTTCGACAAGCTGGGCGATTAGCCACCGCGCCGTCGCGCCACGACGGCGAGTTCGCCAGGGAGTTTTGCGTGCGACGTTGCTCAAGCGAAGCGCTGGCGCATTCGCGGCCCTGCTGCTCCTCAGCATCGCGACGCTGTTTGCCTGGCGGATGGCGCGGCAGCATCAATTCCGCAGCGCGCACGCGATCGCCGTTCCACCGGGCATCGACGAATCGGAGCGCGTTCGTCTTGGCGGAATCGAGCAAGCGATTCGCGTCCGGGGCCGAGACGCAAAGCTTCCGCTGCTGCTTTTTCTCGATGGCGGTTCGGGCATTCCCGAACTGCCGTTTACGTATGTGGACGCCGAGTTGGCGAAACACTTCATCGTCGTCCACTGGGATCAACGCGGCGCCGGCAAGTCGTTCGATCCAAATATTCCACCGGCTTCCATGAACGTGGCGCAGCTCGTCCACGATGCCGGTGAACTGGTGGACTGGCTGCGCGATCGTTACGCGCAGGAGCAGATTTTTCTCGCCGCGCACTCCACCGTCACCGTCATCGCCGTCCTGCTCGTGCAGCGCGAGCCGCAGCTTTTTCGCGCCTACATCGGGATCAGCCAGGTCGCTGATCTTCAGAGGACCGAAAGTTTTCTTTACGACCTCACGACCCGTGCCGCCGCGCAGCAGGCGAATAAAGAAGCGCAAACCGAGTTGCGCGAGATCGGCCCGCCGCCTTTTGCATCCGAGAAGCAACTGCAGGTCTCGCAGAAGTGGGCGAACCATTTCGCGCCGGACGATTTCGCAGCCATCAGCTTCAATCGCGTGCGCCTCGCTTTCCTCTCGCCCGATTACAGCCTGCTCGACCTGATCCGGCTCATGCGCGGCGCGAAGTTTTCCTTCGATCATCTCTGGCGCGAGTTCTTTGCCATCGATCTTTTTCAACGCGCGCCGCGGCTCGACGTCCCCGTTTACTTCCTCGAAGGACGGCGCGATCGCGTCGCGACCGGCGAGATCGCGGCGCAATACTTCGATGCGCTGGAAGCGCCGCGCGGCAAGCAGCTCATCTGGTTTGAGCAATCCGGACACTGGCCGCAGCTCGACGAGGCGGCGAAATTCCAGAAAGTGATGGTGGAGCGCGTGCTCGGCGAAAATCGGAAGAGTGAGAACGCGGCCATCGCGCCGGAATAAACCGATGTCGGCCTCGATCAAATCAACAATGGTGGAAGAGTCTCGAGTTTCCGTAATCATCCCAGCGTTGGATGAAGCCGACTCGTTAGGCGAGATCATCGCCGCGATTCGTGCGGGAGACGTTCCCTGCGAAATCCTGGTGGTCGATGCCGGAAGTTCAGACGATACCGCGAAGATTGCGACCGCCGCCGGCGCGCGCGTCATTCACAGCGTTCGACGGCAGCGTGCCTTTCAATTGAACCTCGGTGCGCAGGAGGCGCGCGCCGGCGTCCTTTTGTTTTTGCATGCGGACACCATTCTGCCGCCGCGCGCTTTGCAGTTCATCGTCAGCGCGCTCGAAGACCGTTCCGTTGTCGGCGGCGCCTTTGCACGCCGTTATGCCTCCCGCTCGCTTCTGCTCCGCGCGACCTGTTTCCTCGCGCAATGTCGCAACCGCATCATCGGCTGGCATCTTGGCGACCAGGCGATGTTCGTCCGGCGGTCCAATTTTTTTCAACTCGGCGGGTTCCGCGAAGTCGATCAATTCGAGGATCTCGATCTTTCCCGGCGGCTTCGAAAATCCGGTAGCACGATCACCTTGCGTGCGTGCGTCACTTCGTCTTCGCGGCGCTTCGATCGCCGCGGCGCGCTCCGCACCACGCTGCACGATTTTTTCCTGACGATGAAGTATCTGCTGCAAGGCGTGCACAAGCCGTGCGCTGGCGTTGCTTCGAAGCCTGACGTGGGCTTCGAACGCCGCCCGCAACTCCGCACTCTGTAGCGGGCAACAGACCGATTGCCGACGGACGTTTGTTTGCGAACTCCATCACGCCAAGCGGTTCGCCTTCGATCTTCTCATCCTTCCATTTGTAGAAGGAGCCGCGCTTCGGCACGCGCAACCCGCCCGCGTCCCTGCCATTCCTCGAAGACGAGCGCGTGCGGCTCGAGCTGATCGAGCGGCCGGCCTTTCCGCAGCGCCGCGAAGGTGACGAGATAATTCACCAGCTTGAGCTGCTTCGTTTTGGGATCGAGATAGACCACGTAGAAATCGTCGGCCGAATCGCCCGTCCCTTTTTTGAAGGTCACCTCGACGCGCCACTCCGCGGGCGGCCCAGCGGCTGTTGCATCCGGTCTTCCAGGAAATCGATGCGGGACAATGAAATCAGGGTCCCAGCCTTGTTGTTCGTAGAAGCCTTTCGCGCCGTCCAGCGCGACCTCGGTGCGCGCGACCCACTTTACGTTTTTCTCGCCGAAATAACCGGGCACGAGCATGCGCGCGGGCGCACCGTGCCGATCGGGGCAGCGGCTCCCCGTTCATCTCATAGGCGATGAGCGTGGTCGGGTTCATCGCTTTCTCCAGCGGGAAGGTATCGGCGTAATTGTCCATGCCGTGGGCAGACTTTTTTCGTCGGCGCGTTTAAGTTTCGAGGCAGGTGCGAGCGGATCGCTTGGCGCGGTGATGGGATCAGAGATTATTGCAATCATTCGAACCCTGAGAGGTCGAACGAGTCCGGTCAATTCGTTGAGCTGGCGACGGCAGGCTCTATTTCGCTGCGAGCCAACCGCCGCCGAACCCGGCGCGCCGCAGGCCGCGCTTAATCTCCGGACAATCGCGCATTAGGCGCCAGAGAAATCCAGAACGATAATTTTCGATCATCATCACAATAGGACCTTGATCGAGCCCATAGTAGCCTTGTGAAATCCAACCCGATTTTCCATTCTTGGAATTGCCGGAGAAGGTCGGATTGTAGCTGCACTTAAAGCCATACTTATTTGTCATCTCCGGATAGGTGTCGTCGAAATGTTTGATCGAGGGCAGGACGATTTCCGGGGCGAACGGAAGCGACGCGAGCATCGCCCAAGGCGCGAGCGTTCCGTCGTCGGGCCCATCGGGGACACCGCGCGCTTTGTAGTCGAAGAACCTGCGCCGGACGCCGTTGATTTTCCGCGTGGCCGGGCCCGGCCCATCGCTCGCGGTGATGCCCCAGCAGAATTTAGCGTAGCCCTTGAACTTGCGCGGATTGGCGATCGCGTACTGCTGTTGCACGTAGGTAGCGCGGCGACTGTTATCGAAATAATTGAGCCCTTTGGCGCGCATGTAGTCATCCTGAATTCCGCGAAAATCAATCCAGAGATGGGAGAGCTGATGGATGAACAACGGGCCCGCGTAGAGAAAATCGATCCCAAAAAGGGTCTTCCATTCGTAGGTGCTCGTCCAAGCTTCGTAGCTCTCGGCGGGCAGAGGAAAATCGGGCGCGCCGAGACCGAGAACGTAGAGGATCAGCGCCTCGCTGTAGCCATCCCAGACGTATTTCTCGAAGCCGCGTTTCGGCTTCCAGCCGTGGGAGACTTTCGGTTTTCCGTTTTGCGCCCATTGCCAGTTGGCCCGGGCGTAAAGGGCGGCGGCGTGCTCGCGAATCTCCCGCTCAGGGGCGGTGTCGCGATTGAAATAGCGCCCGGCCGTGAGCATGCCCGCGAGGAGAAAAGCGGAGTCGATCGTGGAAAGCTCGCTCTCCCGCGCGCGGCGGCCCGTCTCCATGTCGAGGAAGTGGTAATAGAAACCCTGGTAACCGGTCGCCGCCGGAGAGGTGGATTGCTCGCTTTCCCAGAAAAAGCGCAGCGTCGTCTGGGTGCGTTTGACCGCTTCGGCGCGAGTGAAAAAGCCGCGCTCGACCCCGATGGGATAAGCGGTGAGGGCGAACCCGATCGCAGCGATGCTCGCGGCGGAATCCTCGCGCGTGCTGTCGGGTACCATGCCGTTGGCGGGATTGGCCTCCTTCAGGAAATAGCCAAAGGTGCTCTTCTGCACTCGCGCGAGCTTGCTCGTACCTAACGAGGGCTGTTTCGCTATCATTTTCACGCGAATTCCACCGTGATCGCGGCCACGCTATGCGGCGGCAGTTTGAGCTCGACCCGTAATTCGCGGTCCCGGTATTTCCAACTGTGCGGCTCGGACTGGAGACGCGAGGCTTCCTCCAACTTTTCCACCTGCGCCGGGCTCAGATAATCGGGCCGCTTCATTTTTTCCCAGAGCTTACGCGGGTTCGCGTGCGTCTCGTCGATGCGCTCGACCGAGACCGCGCGCGGCTCCGTCGCATCCGCCACCCGCAGTCGCACGGTCTCGGTCGCGATGGAATGGCGCGGGAGGGCGTGATTGGTGAGCAGAAGGGTAAGCTTGTTCCCCTGCGGGACGGCCCAGGCATCGACCGTCGCGTGCATCCCATCGACGAGCAGCGACTCGGTCCCGAGCCGATGGAGCAACTCGAAGGCGCGATACGTGGGCTTCGGAATGCCGTAGAGATTGAGCAGCCCGAAGCCGCCGTGGAAAGGAACGGAGGGGAAGTAGTTCTCTTCGAAAATGTCCGAGAAAGTCCAGAAGCTGTAGCCTTCGACGAGCCCGTTCATTTCCAGGATCGTCTTGACGATGAAGGCGGCCGCGTAGGGCTCGTCGTGGAGCGCGTCGCGCGGGTTCGAGGAGGCGTTCCATTCCGTGTAATAGACCGGCTTGCCCTGCGCGCGGCGGAAGGTGTCCTGCGCCTGCTCGTGAAGGAGGCTGCGGCGGCTGTTGGCCAATTGTGTGATGGTGTCGTCACCTTCGTGGCCGAGCGCATCGGTCGGGTAATGATGGGTGCTGACGAAATCGGCGGGCAGTTTGTGCTTCGCGCAGAAAGCGACGAACTCCGCGATCCATTCGTTCTTTGCTGTCGCCGGGCCGCCCACTTTGAGCGACGCGTCCACCTTTTTGATCGCCTCGACGGTGACGCGGTAGAGTTTGAAATACTCCTTCTGCCCCTTGCTCCAGAACGCTTTCAGGTTCGGCTCGTTCCAGATCTCGAAGAACCATCCGCGCACCTCCGTGATGCCGAAACGATCGACCCAATGCCCGACCAGTCGGCCGATGAGATCGGCCCATTTCTTGTAATCCTGCGGCGGCGTCACATTCCCGGCGTAGTGGAAGACAGTCTTCTTCCCCGAGGCGAGCGCCGCGGGCATGAAGCTCAATTCGACGAACGGCTTCATCCCGATGGAAAGGAGGAAATCGAAAATCTGATCGGTATTAAAAAACGAATCGAGCGGCTTGTCCTGCTGGATAGTGAAAGTGCCCATGTCGTCCGAGAGGAGCCCGTGAAACCGCACGTGGCGGATGCCCAGCTCTTCGTGACAGCGCCGCAGTTGCCGCTGCCAATCTGCGCGCAGGGCGAGGGTGGCGTGCCCGCTCCCGATGGTGTGCTCCCAAAAATGGGGCAACGGCGTGGTGCGATCAGACAACCGGCAAAAAAAATCAGGCATCGGCTTTGTCGCTCACCGCGCCCAGAACGTTTCCGCTTTCCACTAACCGGGCCATTTTGCTTTGTCGGAGCTCATGGTCGTGGGAGTGTAAAGAAGGAGAGGTTATTCCCGCTATCGTGCAGGTTTCGGTTCCATCACCTAACGGAGAAGCGATGCCGAACGATCCGAGATTCTAACGAAGTCTCTTACTCACGTGACGCACGGCCTCCGCCGCCTCACCCATAACGAGAGGCACGGTGGCGAAAGTGGCCGCGGCTGCGATGAGACACCAAACGCAAAAGGCCTTGTGCTTGGCCCATTGATTATAACTGAGCCTGGCCGCCTGCGCCGCGTCCGTGGTTGCTTTCGCGGCCAGGGCGAGCGGAATCCATGGCTGTTTCTGCGCGCGATCTTTCGGACCCATCGCGGCCAAGCCCATGGTGACAGCGTAACTGCCAAGGCCGATGATCGCGTCGCCCATTTGCAGGTGCGAGTACGCTTCATCGGAGGCGTCTACTTTATCGGCGTCCATTAACGGCAAGGGCAAGTCCGGCAGACGTCGGATGATTCCAGTTTGGTATAGCGCGATCAAACCCATGCAGCCGATCGCGGTCAGCGAAAGCGCGATCACGCCGCGGCGTTCTTCCAGGAAATCACCTGAGCCGGTGCGTAGTTCCTTGCTTAATTCTTTCGGTGTCATTGCTGTTTTCCTTTCGTAAATAATACGCAGCCGAGGGCGAGGAGACCCGCTCCGAGCGCGAGAGCCCCGCGATTTTTCGTTATCCAGAATTGCGCGCTCCCGCGGGAAGAGCGGTCATCGAAGCGGCCATGCGCGCCGTGATCGCCTGGCACTGGCTCGAACAAGTTGTTAGGCCGATCGGGATTCTCCGGTTCGTCGGTTTGCTGCCCGTCGTATCCAGTCTTGCCCAGATAGCGATCAAGCAGACCGGGCGCAATTTTATTGCCGACGATCGCTTCCATCGTTGGCATTCCAACGAGCAGCTCGCGTCGCCTGGCATGGGCCGCGAAGTAGATCGCATCCGCCGCGACCTCTGGTTGAAAGATCGGCGGCACCGGTTGCGCCTTGCGCGGCAGCCGACTTTTCGTCCAGCCGAATTGCGGCGTATTCAGGGCCGGCATCTGCACCATGGTCACGTGGACGTTGCTGCCGTCGTGGATTAATTCGCATCGCAATGAATCGGTGAAACCGCGCTCGGCATGCTTGGCCGCGCAGTACGCCGCTTGCAACGGAATGCTGCGATACGAAAGAGCGGAGCCGACCTGCACAATCGTGCCTCGGTCGCGCGGCAGCATGCGTTTCAAGGCGGCGAGCGTTCCATGCACCACACCGAGATAAGTCACTTCAGTCACGCGCCGGAATTCCTCCGCGGTCATTTCTTTAATTGGCGAAAAGACGCTGACCATGGCGTTGTTCACCCAGATATCGATCGCGCCCAAATCGCGCTCGACTTGTTCCGCCGCCGCTTCCACCGCCGCTGCCTCGGCGACATCGAGCGGGAGCACAAGCGCGCGTCCGCCAGCTAGTTCGACTTCGCGCCTTGCGGCTTCCAGCCCATCGCGCCCGCGTGCAATCAAGCCGATATGCGCGCCGTGTTTCGCAAACTCGCGCACCGTCGCGCGTCCGACGCCGGCGGACGCGCCGGTGATGACCACGACTTCCGGTTGATCTTTCATAAGTCTTGAACTGGCGAAATTGAGAGTGGGCGAAATATGCTTTATTCCCGTGGCAAGACGCAATTAATACAGCCATCCTTGGTCGCACGCGCGAAAGGTCTATGTACTCACGATCAGGACGCCATTCTTCTGCAGCCGCCCGTTCGGCGGGGCTCCGGTTCCAATGCTGTTCTCCTCTTTGGTGCCGGGAACCGAATGGAACCAGTGAAATTATTTAAGAGCGCGGCGCACGGAAGCACCAGCTTCGCCGATTTCGTCGAGGAAAATTTTGCGACCGCTTACCGCTTCGCTTTTTGTTTGAGCCTCGCGCACGAGAGCGCGAATCACCTGACCGAATCGGTCTTCGGGCAAGCCCGCGAAGCGAAAGCGAACGGAGCCGATGGGGCGATTGATGAAAAATGGCTACTCGCCGCGCTGCGACGTGAGTGGAATGGAAGCGAGCAATCGCCCGTCGCGACATCTCCAGAAACGCCTCCATCGATTGGCGCGGCCGACGTGGCTACGTTGCATCAAGACGTCGTCCTGGAAACATTGCATGGTATGCCCCTCGAGCGCCGGCTGGTCTTGAGTTTATTCTACTTCGAACGGCTGAGTTATTTGGAGATCGCGAGCGTCCTCGGACTCCCCGCGGAGACCGTTCTGGTACGCCTCGCGGACGCGAAAATCGAACTGCGTCAGCGATTGGAAATGCGACGCACGCAAAAGCCATACGCCTTTGAGCCGCCCGTGGGCGCGGCGAAAGGCGGATCGAGTGGATAAGGTCGCGGTCAAGATGATCCTGCAATCTTTTCGTCGCGGGACGAGCGACGAGAACGATCCCTTTTTTTGCGAAGCGCTGGCAGTATTATCGAATGATCCGGCGCTGGCAGAATGGTTCCAGGCGGAGCAGGAATTCGATGCCGTCATGGCGGAAAAATTCCGCGATGTGCCGGTGGAAATCGCGGTGAAAAAGCGACTGCTCAGCAAGGAGCAACCACCCGTTGCGACGCCGAGCCGCGCGTTGTAGCCTGGTGCGTTGACCTCGGCTGGTCGAGCGCGTGGCCACGTTCTCCGCGGCCTGGTCAGCGCCCCCGGCTATGACCGGAATAAATCGCGCCACTGCGACTCCAAGAGAAAAGCAGGCAAGCAATTTTCTCATGAACGTGACTCATATTTTCGCAGCCGGCAGCGGCTTTCGCATTCTCGATACGACGGAGCGCAGTCAAACCGGTTTGCTTACTCTCGAACCGGGCGAATCCAGCAGCGAACAACCGAGCGTTCATAAGGATAGCGATCAGACGCTCGTTCTTCTCGCCGGCGAGTTGAGAGCCGAGATCGGTGATGAAAAGGCGTTGCTGGAAGATGGCGACGCCGTGCTCGTTCCCGCGAAAACGCCACATCGTTTTACCAACACGGGCAGAAGTCGCGCGACCACGTTCAGCGTTTATGCGCGACCCGCTTTTCCCCCTAACGAGTGAAGCGACTAACCAAACCATTAACCGAAATCAATATGCTTGCGTCCTCTTCCTTGCAGCCACCGGCGCCGCGGCGCGATCCCATCGGCACGGGCAAAGCCATCGTTATCGGGCTCATCGCGGGCCTGGTGGCGAGCGGCGTGAAAACCATTTGCGAACTGATCTCGCCGCCGCGCTTGCCCGGGGACCTGTCGCCGTTGGGGAAGATGATCGACTACGCCTCCGTCGTCGCGAGCGGTGAGCCGATGGCGGAATCGGCCCGGAAACTAACAGAGCCTTTCGTGCATTTTGGTTTCGGTGCGGCCGCAGCGGCCGTTTATGTGGTCGTCTCGGAACGTTTCCCGATTCTGCGCGCGGGCTGCGGTTCGCTCTTCGGCGTTTTGTTCTGGTTAGGCG
>JALYOR010000097.1 GCA_030856765.1 Verrucomicrobiota bacterium
GTGCTGTCCTGGTATTTGCGCAGGCGATCCTTGTAGCTGGCCTGGCCCTGGAACTTGAGGGTGTCGATCGAAGACAGGCCGGCATCGAGTTCGACGAAGCTATCCGGATCGCACAGATTCGCGATGCGCTCTTTGGCGGAGAGGGTGAAGTGGTATTCGCACCGCGGGCAAACGCGGTCGTTCTCGGTCAGCTCGATTTCGTGCACGACTTCGCCGCAGCCGGGGCACTTCTGCCAAAGCCCCTGGGGCATGTCGCGCTTCTTCCGGCTGTCGGTGCGGAGCGCGGGTTTTTTGAAAATGGCCATGACTTCTTAACCGCGGGCGACGGTGGCGGCGTGGACAGAAATCGCGCCGCCTTCTTTCAGGATCAGCGCGCATTCACTCAAGGTCGACCCGGTGGTGAGGACATCGTCGACTAACAACATGCGCAAATCTTGCACGTTGCTGCCGCGGCGTAAACGGAAGGCGCCGCGGAGATTTTCCATCCGCTCGCTCCGATCGAATTGCGTTTGCGTGGTGGTGTAGCGAGTGCGCTGCAGAACATCGCCGACCGGAAGCCCGGTGACGCGATGAAGCGCGGTGGCGAGCAGCTCTGCCTGATTGAAGCCGCGCTCGCGTTGCCGAGCCGAGTGTAACGGAACCGGCACGATGAGATCGAAACGCCGGTCGGCCAGGCGCAGATCCGTGAGCGCTTCGGCCAGCCAGCCGCCGAGCAGGTGGCGCAGATGAATTTGGCGACCGTACTTGAAATCGTGCAACACTTTGCGAACCACGCCCCGGCTTCGGTAGGCAGTAATCGCGGCGTCGAAGTGCAGAGCGCGGTCGGCGCAATTTGCGCAAGTAAAGGTGCCGGTGACGTCGCCGGGGAAACTCTGCGAGCATTTCGCACAGAACGGCGCCCGAAGACGCGGCGCCTTCTCCCGGCAGGACGGGCAAAGGTAGTCGCCGGCTTCGATCGCACCGGCACACCCCGCGCAAAACGGCGGGTAAAAGAGACTAACGAGTCCGCGAAAGGGATGGAGAAGCGCGACCGCCGGCATATTTAACCCAGAGGCGAACGAGCGCCCAACTGGCGAGCGCGAGAATAAGAGGCACGATTCCGACGAGCAAGTCTTTCCCCAACCAGGGCAGCACCAACGCTTCGCGGTGGGCGGCTTTGCTGAAGGTGCCGTTGGCGAAAATCCAGCCGGCATGGAGCCCGATCGGCAACCAGAGCGAGCGGGTGAGAAGACGCGCGTCGGCCAGGATGCAGCCAATCGCGAAGAGCGTGAGGAAGCCGGCCGCGAGCAGAGCCGGATCGCCAAATTGCCAGAAGGAATGGGCAATCGAGACGAAGCCCGAGGCCCAGGTCACGGCGTCGTTAGGCGTGGTGGCGTCGGGGGCTTTCAAAAAATGGATGATGGAGAAGAGCGCGGACGTGAGCAGGAGCGCGCCGAGCCGGGAGAAACTCCGGAGCAGGACGCCGAGGATGAAACCACGAAACAGCAATTCCTCGAGGATCGGCACCACGCTGGCCGCGAAGAGAACGGTCGGCATTTTGTGCCAGAGAAAGGCGTGGCGCAGCGAGTAGATCTGAAGTGAGATGAGCACGGCGCCGGAGCAGAGCAGGGGAATGGCCGCGATCACGAATCCCATCCCGGTGTCGGCGAGAGCGCGCGGATTCTTCTCCAAACCCAGATCGCGCCAGCTTCGCACCCGGACTCCGCGCAGGAGCGGCCAGAGCAGGACGACCGCGGGTACGAGAAGGGCGCGATGGAAGTAGCTTTCGAAATCATATCGCGCGAGGCTCGGCAGAATGCCGTGCGCAATGACCGATTGGCCCAGCCAGAAAAGCGGCGGCGCGAGGAGCGCCCCGAACAGGACGACGCCGGCGAGATAAATGAGGAGTCTGGCCGCGTCTTTCAAGGATGCTAATGTAAGGAGCCGACGCTATGCGCAGTCAACATATATGGACCTCTCGCGATGAGGACGGACGAAAACGCGAGGTGCGCGTGACGAAATTCGGCGGGAACTGGAAGTTCCAGGCCAAATATCGCGACCAGGAGACGTGGACCTATTACGACATCCCGCCGATCGATGACCTGCGGGAGTTGAAGGACATCATCTTTCGCAAATACCAGCGTCGCCGCGCCTCGGCGGAGGACTTCGCCGCCGTCGAGAAGATGCTGAACGATCAGACCCGCGATGGATAGCTGGGATACTGCGCAACTCGTCGCCGACGACAAGCGCTACCTCTGGCATCCCTTCACACCGATGGGCGCCTGGTGCGCGCACGAGCACGAGCCGATCGTCCTGGTGAGCGGGGAGGGGGCGATCGTCCGCGACAGTCGCGGGCGCGAATACATCGACGGTAACGCCTCGATTTGGACGAATGTTCACGGCCACAATCATCCCCGGATCAATGCGGCGATTCGGGAGCAGCTCGAAAGGGTGGCGCACACTTCTTTTCTTGGCACCACCAATCCTCCCGCGATCAACCTGGCACGCGAGATCGTGAATTTGTTCCCCGGCGACCGGTTCGGGCGCGTCTTTTATTCGGACGATGGTTCCACCGGGATGGAGGCAGCGCTCCGGATCGCCAGCCAGTATTGGAAACTGAAACGCGCACCTCGCCCCACCTTCGTTTCCTTTCGCAATGCTTACCACGGGGATACCGCCGGAGCAGCTGGTCTCGGCGCGGCGACCATGTTCCGGGGCGAAATGCCCGGGTTCCGTTTTCCAGTCCTCTCGGTCGGCAGCGTGGAGGAATTGGCCACCATCGCCAGACCCCATGAAGTCGCGGCTGTTGTCATTGAGCCGATCATCCAAGGCGCGGCCGGCATGAAGATCTGGGCTCCCGGCACTCTTCGGGCCCTCCGGGGATGGTGCGACGAGGCCGGGGCGCTCCTGATCGCAGACGAAGTCATGACTGGATTTGGTCGAACAGGGAAGATGTTTGCCTGCGAGCACGAGGACGTTCAACCTGATATCTATGTTTTAGCGAAAGGATTGACAGGCGGCTACTTACCACTGGCTCTTACGCTTGTTACGAATTCAATTTTCGAGCCGTTTCTACGCGCTGAATCGGACGCGACGCTCTTCTATGGCCACAGCTATTCTGGCAATGGGATCGGCTGCGCGGCCGCCTTGGCGAGTCTCGAAATCTTTCGGGACGAAGACACTTTGGCCGGCTTGCCGGCAAAAATCGAAGCTCTTTCTACCGGACTTGAGACCCTCGAGCAGACCTACCACGTAGCCCGCGTTCGGTCCTGCGGAATGATCGGTGCAATCGACCTCTTCAAAAGCGAATCCTCGGCGGCACACGTTTGTCAGGTTGCCAGAGGGAAGGGACTGCTGACGCGCCCTATTCGCGATACCGTAACCCTCGTTCTCCCGCTGATCGTCACGATTGACCAGATAGAAACAGCGCTAAATATTCTAAGAGAATCGCTTAAGACTGTTCTTACGTCCGAAACTCGATCGGGAGTGAGTGCTCCCGTGTCTTGGTAAAGCGATGGCCAAGGGAATCAGACTCGATCAGGCGCTGGTTCAACGAGGACTCTTTCCCAGCCGTCATCAGGCGCAAGCGGCCGTTATGGCCGGAGAGGTGCGCGTTGACGGCCAGGTGGCGGCCAAAGCTTCCGACAATGTGCAAGAACAGGCCGAGATCACGGTCGCGGTCCGGAATCGTTACGTGGGGCGTGGCGGACTCAAGCTGGACGGCGCGCTGGAGCACTTCGAGGTGGTTTGCCAAGACTTGACCGCGCTCGATATCGGAGCTTCCACTGGCGGTTTCACGGATTGTTTGCTCCAAAAAGGGGCGACCAAAGTCTTCGCCGTCGATGTCGGCCATGGACAATTGGCTTGGAAGATTCGCGACGACCCTCGTGTTGTGATCTTGGAGAAAACCAACGCCCGCCGGCTCTCTCGGGAGGAAATTCCTGACCCAATCGACATTTGCGTGATCGATGTTTCCTTCATTTCGCTGACTTTGATCTTGCCCGCCGCCTTGCCATTGCTCACACAGGACGGCGTGCTTCTGGCCTTGATCAAGCCGCAATTCGAACTCGCCCGCGAGGATGTGAGCCGCGGTGGCATCGTCCGCTCGGATGAGTTGCACACCAAGGCGCAGCAGAAGATCGTCGACTTTGCCCCGACCATCGGCGCGCGCGTGGAGGGCTTGGTGCCGTCCAGCATCGCCGGCATGGATGGGAACCAGGAATTTTTCATATGTCTCCGAAAACCGTCGGCTTAATCGCACACACCGGGAAACCGGGGGCAGCGGAACTCGTCACCAAGCTCAAGCACGAATTCGAGCAGGCGGAGGTGCGGGTTCTGGTGGAGACTGAGACGGCGCGCCTGGTCGAGCTCAAGGAGAGCCGGACGGTCGCACAACTCGGATCAGAGGCGGATCTCTTGGTCGTTCTTGGAGGCGACGGGACCATCCTCAACGCTGTCAGTCAGCTCGGCGACACGATTAAACCGATTTTCGGCATCAATATCGGATCTCTGGGTTTCCTGACCTGCCTCAATTCTTCGGCCTACCGCGAAGCCGTCGACTCCATCGTGAGCGGAAAGTTTGCCCTCAGCGAACGCGTCCTCCTGGCCGTTGAAATCACGAGCCAGAACGCCTCCACCCATCGAACGTTAGCCTTGAACGACGCCGTCATCAGCCGGGGCGAAATCTCGCGTCTGATCCGTCTTCGCACGAGAGTGAATGGCGCGGCCCTGACCGAGTTCAGCGCCGACGGCCTGGTCGTCGCGACGCCGACCGGCTCGACCGCATATTCGCTTTCGGCAGGCGGACCGATCTTGGAGCCGCAATCCGGGGTTTTCGTCATCACGCCGATCTGCCCGCACGTCCTGACCAATCGCTCGGTCATCGTCGGAGACAATTCCACGATCGAAGTGGAAGCGAGCGAGCCCGATTATCCCGTCTTTCTCACGGTCGACGGCCGCAGCCCGGTCCCGCTGGAATTTGGCGCGATCGTCACGATCCGTCGGTCAGAGAAAGTTTTGCCGCTGGCTGTCTTGCCCGAACTCTCCTTTTTCGGAGTCGTTCGGCAGAAGCTCAAGTGGAGCGGCAGCGCAACTTAATCAACGAGAGGGAGCCCATTGCGGGTTCGCGGGAGAGTTGTCCCGTCTTGCTGGTCCCAGAGTTCCAAACCTTCCCCGAGTGGAGAGTTTGGAAGTCCTAAAGTGGGGACAAATCTCTGGCGAACCTTCATCTTGCCTGCCAGGTTGGAAGTCGCCTTGGCGCCGGTGAGACTTGATTGCTGGGCCATAGCTAGATGACCCCTCCCCAGGTGTTTTGGTAAACATGCGACTAGCATTAGCAGGCGAAATGCCATTTTCCCTCGGAGGCAGGCCATTACAGTCTGCCGGGGTGAGAATAATTTCCGTTTGCGCCCTTTTCCAGTCGTGCGGGAAAGGGCGCAATAGGTTTTTCGATGCCTTTACAAGCCGTTGGGGGCGGGAGAGAGCTTCCCGACCGTCTGCTTGCTGTCTGTCGGGTGCTCGAAAAAAGTTTAAAAAAGTTCTTGCGACGATTTTGGCGATTTGATTTATCTCGTTTGCAGTTATGAAATTTGCCCCTCTCGGATCCTCCCAGACTAGGCT
>JALYOR010000100.1 GCA_030856765.1 Verrucomicrobiota bacterium
GGGCTCGCTCGTGAAACTCTTCGGATCAGGCCCAGTAACGATTCCGAACTCAGTCACAGTTCCAGCAGGTCAAACTTCTGTCACCTTCACTGTCAGCACCCAACCCGTCAGCGTGAGCTTCGACGTCACCATCACAGCCTATATCGGCAGCGTCGGGTTGTCTTCACCGCTGACGTTGGTGCCTTAAGTGACGTGCAAGGTCGCTATGTTGGTTTAATCGCCCTGGGTTTTCGTGCGAGTTCCCCGCCATCCTATTGTCACGCCCCCATCCAGAATCCCTCTTTAAAACAGGCGAGGAAGGCCTTCGCGAAGAGGGCGAAGGCTATACGTCCAGGCCGGACAGATTGACTGGCGCGGTCTTTTCGCCAGCCGAAAACCTTTCCACTGATATTTTCGCTGTCGGCCACTCTGGGAATCGCGCGGCCCCATCCTCAGCGGGAGGTAACAACTGCGTTACTATTTAGCCGGATTTTGGCCGGGACTTCGGGAGCGGCACAACCGATAGATCAGGAATGAAAACTAAAATCAAAAAACAAGTCGGTTGGTCGGTTGTGTTAGGGGCGACGGTCCTCGGTCTTCTCTTAGTAGCGGCGCCCGTGCCCAGCGGTCGCTCTGCCACCACGGCGGTGACTCTTACCGCGAGGCGTGCAAAACCAGCAGTGCCAGGGCGGCGACTTCGTCAATGTGACGCTGACCGCGACCCTGAGCCCTGCACAGACCAATGTGCGCTATAGCTGGGATTTCAATAACGACGGTGTCTTCGATACCGCACCCAGCAGTAGCCCGACGGTCTCGACTCTCTATCCGGATGAAGTTAACGCAACTGCCGTGGTGCGAGTGACCAAGGGCGCGCGGAGCGCGACGGACTCGGTTACCTTCGCTACCCTGCGGTGCGGCGGTTAATCCCATTCTTTGAGCCATAATGCAATGCCGGTTTCATTGGGAATGTGGGGCCGGCATTGCGAAGGCTAAGGCAGAGTCCGTAGATCGCGTTAAAGGGATCGTCTACGGTCGCGCGACTCCTGAAGAAGGCGGACTAGCCCAATCGCCGACAGGCACCAGCTAACGCTTCTTCGCATCCGCGATTTTGAATTTGCGCTCGTTATATGCCTTTCCTTCGCAGAGACGCTGCACAATGGGCGCACCTGCGGATCAAGCGGAACCGCAAAGCCAGTCGTGGTCTTGGGCAGGAAGATCTCGAAAGCCAGAGATCCCCCGCCTTCGTCAGGAGCCTGCTGCGGCTTGGTCCGCCCTACCGACGTTGACGAAGAAACGTTGCGTGCCATCTGCGAGATTGAATCCATAGACATCGGGTTGGCCTGACGTTCCACTTTAATCCGGAGGGAAAACCACTCCCGCCGCGAGGAATGTCGGTCTGGCATAAAAAAGGCTCTGCAAGGCGATTATGGTATTTATGGTGTTTGCCCGCTTTTTAACCACCGCCTCTCTCGCTGCCTGCGCCGCGCTCCTCTGCGCCCAGACCCCCGCCAGCGCTCAACTCATCTGGAAATCGCCCCACGGGATTTTCGAAATCGATAGCGCCAAAGCCTGGACCAACCCCGCGGCCGACGGCGAGCGCCTCCAAGTCCGCTGGACAGAAATTCAGTCCAACAGTGAAACCGCTTACGACTGGTCGAAAATCGACCAGCAGCTGGCCAATGCTCAGACCTATCACAAGCAGCTCGGCATCTCGATGGTCATCCTGTCTACGCCGCCGGCATGGCTGACGGCACTGCCCGGCGTCAAAACCTACCAGCTGCCTCCGAAAAATGGTCAAACCACATCGATAGTTCTTCCTTGGGATCCGGTGGTGCAGCCAAAAATCCTGAACTTCATCGCCGCGCTTTGCCAGCGTTACGACGGACTGGTGGATTATGTAGTCATGGGAGGGATGGGCAACAGCACCGAAACCTATATGGCGGGGCCGACCGATCTCACTCCTGCCCTGCCCTTAACTCTGGCGCAAGAGGCTGCGCTCTGGGTCGCATCCTCCAAGGCCATCATCGATACCTATGCCGCCAATCTGCACTCCGCGCCGTTCATCATGGCCGGCGGAATTCCCTTCTCTAACTCCGATCCCAGCGGGGCCAACATCGGAACCAATTCGATCACGGAAGTGTTCAACCATGGCCTGCAATACGGAGCTCATTTCGGCGTGATGCATTGGGGGCTAAACGTCAACAGCAGTACCAATTTCCTGATCAACGGGTGGATCCACGATTACAGCGCGACCAACCCGGCCGGGTTCCAATTCACCGGCAACTCCGCACACACGGTCGGTGGCGACCTCGGGTGCGTCGGCCAATCCGATTGTGTCTCCCGAGTCCTTGACGTCGGGGTCGGGATGAATGCGCAGTGGATCGAAGTTTACCCCTACGATGCTGACAACGTGGCTCTGGCGTCAACCCTGATCGCGCACGCGGCGGCCATGGTGACCCCGCCGGGTTTTCCGCCGCCGACCCCAAAACCGACGCCCACACCTAAACCGAGTGCGACCCCGACTCCGACCCCGCCGCCGACGGCTTTGCTCAACATTTCCACCCGCGTCTACATGCAAAATGGGAGTAGTGTAATGATTGGGGGCTTCATCATCGCGGGAACCCAGAACAAGGACATCGTCATCCGCGCGCTTGGACCTTCGCTGAGCAGCCGCGGAGTGAAGTCCGTCCTCCCCGATCCGGCGCTGGATCTCTATAATTCCAATGGGGACGTGGTCGAGAAAAACGACAACTGGACTACCCTGGCGCCCAACACGGTCCCGACCGCATTGCAGCCCACCGATCCGAACGAGGCAGTGATCGTGGCCAACCTTGCTCCGGGCAGTTATACCGCGGTGTTGCGCAGTCAGAATGGAGCCGGCGGAAACTCTCTCTGCGAGTTGTATGATCTTTCGCCCGCTAATTCCACCGTTGTCAACATCTCGACGCGCGGCCAGGTCGGCACCGGTGATGACGTAATGATCGGTGGATTTATCGTCGGAGGCACGGCTCCTGCCAAAGTCGTTATCCGCGCCATCGGTCCCTCGCTCGCGGCAGCGGGAGTGACTGGCGCCCTGGCGGATCCGCTCCTGCAGCTTTATGACGGGTCAGGCTCGCTTATCTTCCAAAACGACAACTGGCGGAGTGGCCAAAAGCAGCAGATCATCGCGACCAGCGTTCCGCCCTCGGACGACCGGGAATCCGCGATCGTCGCGACGCTAGGGCCCGGAAGCTACACCGCGGTGGTCAGCGGTGTCGGCAATAGCGCGGGAGTGGGACTGATCGAGGTTTATTCAATCGATCCAAACACTTCCCTCGGCGGTTCGAATTAATCCTGCCAGTGTCCGGCTCTGGGGCGATCCGCTTGATTGAGGATGACTGTGAGCGAGAACCGCCCAGGCATCGGTCAAGAGTGCGGATGAGCGAAACGATCTTGACTGTCGGGGCTCGGGTTGCGCCCGCCGCGAAGACCATCGTTATTCGCTCCTCGCCTGCGCTACCGCAATTTCGCGGCAAAGCCGCGAGGAATCGCTTCGCCCCAGCCGAGGGATTTGACCTATGAAACAAGCCAGCAGGAGAACTGGGAGCGGCTCGCCGTTCTTGATGCAGCTTCCCGGGGTTTGGTCATCTCGACTTGTTCGAATCCATTGGCGACCAGGATCGCCACTTTTTTCCATTTCAGTTTTTTAGCCGTAAATTTCTCCGTTAAAGTTTTCGGGCCACCCTCCAAACTATCAGCACGGCGGTAACAACTGCTCGTGCTCGCTCTACTGCAGATGCGGTTGCAGGTAGGTTGCCAAAATCGAAGCGGGAACACCTTCAAGGATGCCCTTATGATCACCAGGAATGTCGAAGACCGAGAAATCGCCGATACATAGGCGCTTCCAGCCTAAGTCGAGAGAACCTTTACTAAGAGATCCCTGCTCCGTAGCGCGGAAGAGAATAACTTTTCCGGGATAAGTGCGGGGCCTGTATGAATGTTCCACTTCGGCGGCTACCTCGTCCAGAAGCCGCTCGAGGTCCTGCAGACTGACTATCTGAGTAGTGCTTTTTGACATAGGTCTGACTTGTCTGCTCATCTTGGAGCCCGCAATAGTCAGACGGCGTGCAAACCGCTCCAATCGATGCTGCGCCCGGTTAAAGAGATAACCAAGACCGTGCTCTGAAAGCCAATCCAAGTGAAAGGCTACCCGCCGGTGAAGAGGGATTTTCTTGATCATCCACGAATCAAAAAGCGCTATCAAGGCAACCTCCTCGCCGGCGGCACGCAACTGCTGACCCATCTCGAACGCGATCAGTCCGCCAAATGAGGCACCAGCGAGGTAATAGGGCCCGTGCGGCTGGGTTGTCCGCAACGATTCGAGATAGTGGCGAGCGATTCCAGGAATGGTGGAAAAATCTGAGCTAACAGGGTCATACTTTCGAGTCTTAAGCAGTTCAACTTCCTCTTGCAGGAAGACGGCGTAAACGGGTTGATCCCCGTCCAAACATTTCGCCAATTCCTGGTAGAGAATGACGCCATGGAGGCAGAACAACGGTGGTCTGTTGCCTCCTGTTCGGAGAGGCACGATGTTTCCCAACGCTTTCCCCTCTTGGCTAGCCTTGCTCGATTCAGAATGTCTAACCAAGTCCGCGAGCGCTCCCAGCGACGGCGCTTCGACGAGACTTGTAATCGGAAGGGTCTTATTCCAGCGTTCTTCGATTTGGAGAAGGATCTGGATCGCTTGCAGGGAATCGCCTCCCAGCTCAAAGAAGCTGTTGTTGATACCAATGGGCCCTGTTCCTAGAGCACTCTCCCAGATCTCAACCAAGTGCTTCTCCAATCCGTCGCGAGGGAAAACAACCGTTCCGAGCCCCGCCATATTTCCCGGGACAGGAGCGGGCAGGGCGCGACGATCGATCTTCAGGTTGGCATTCAGCGGCAGCGCTGCCAGAACGACGAAAGCGGCCGGCTGCATATAGTCAGGCAATCGTTCCTTGAGAAAAGTGCGAATCAATTCCACGCCGGGCTTTTCATTTTCCTCGAATACCATGTAGGCCACCAAACTTTTCTCGCTGCTACCTAGTTCTCTCGCCACCACCACTGCCTCGCGAATCCCGGGAACATCACGGAGCCGCGCCTCAATTTCTCCAGGCTCGATCCGAATCCCACGTAGCTGAATCTGAAAATCGGCTCGGCCGGAAATCTGGAGGTCGCCATCGATAAAGCGACCGAGATCCCCGGTTCGGTAAAAGCGCGATCCGTCGAGAGTGACAAACTTTTCCCCGGTGATTTCGGAGAGGTTGAGATAGCCCGTGGCGACCCCCGCGCCTCCGAAATAGATCTCGCCTTGATTGCCGGGCGATACCGGCTGTTGCGCCTCATCAAGGAGCCGCACGGTCATGTTGCTAAATGGCTTACCTACCAGTGTCTTTTTTACTTCCTGATCCCGCGGAACTGGATAAGAGCACCCCATACAACTGATCTCGGTGCAGCCATAAATCACAAAAGTATCCGCCTTCGGGAAGATTCCTTTCATCGTTTCCTGAAGCTCCGCCGGAACCATGTCACCGCCCGACGACGCATGCCTTATATTTGGAAAAGTATGATCGTCTCTTTGACTGGCGAGCACGTGGGATAGAAGTCGTCGCCATAAACTCGGCGAAGCATGAACAACCGTCACCTTTCTTAGGACGGCGACCAAATACTTCAAATTGAGAATCCGATCCCGTGCCAGGAGAAATAGCCGGCCACCTGCAACAAGAGGTGAAAGGAGTTCAAAAAGACTGATGCTAAAAGTAAAGCGAGCAACTGCCAGGATGACGTCACCGGCATTGAAACCGTAGAGGTTTTTTGCGGAGATAATATAGTGAATCAGATTATAATGACTCACTAAGACTCCCTTCGGCTTGCCCGTCGTGCCAGAAGTATAGATTAGATATGCTGTTTGCTTCGGATTGATCTCGGTCGTGGGATTTTGCATCGAGAGTCGTTGAATTTGTTCGAATTCTTGATCGAAACAGAAAAACCGAGCACCCGAAAGCGCTGACAGTTTTGGCAAAGACTCCGACTGGATGATGATAAGGTGGGGTCGGCAATCTTCCAAGATGCTCGCGATTCGCTCCACCGGATTGCCAGGATCTAGCGGGACGTAGGCCCCACCTGCCTTGAGGATGGCAAGCAGACTCACCGGCACCGCGAGCGAAGGGGCGAGGCAGACGGCCACCCGCACCTCCGCGGTCACGCCCGCGGCGATGAGATAGTGGGCTAGTTGATTCGCCCGGCGATTAAGCTCGTCGTAGTCGAGGTCTTCTTCCTCGAAAACAACGGCCGTTACGCCAGGTTGCTGAGCGGCCCAGGTTTCAAAATGCCGGTGAATAGGAACATCCGGATAGTCGACGCGCGGCCCTTCCCACTGAGTTTCCAAACCACGACCTACCGTCCGCAGAATGGATTCCGTTCCGGCGGCTGCAGTACGGACGGGTTCGCCTTGGAGTTGCGACACTCTTCCCCTTTCGAAACCAGGATGTTGTCCGCGCTTTTCGCTCTTACGGGGCTCGCGTTTAACCATTTTTTTACAATCATGGTCGACAGCATTTTAGATGCCTTCGGCCCGGGCGAGTTCAGCCCGATCGGCGGCCGACAGACGGATTTTGTATTTCCTGAGGGCGCTACACTGGGCGGCGCTCTTGGCCATGCCGGCGGCTAGAAAAATGTACGATCAATCCATTCTCGTGCGTTTTTCACAGGTTTTCTCTTCATGCCCGCGGATAGCGCCTTCGCTTTCGAGGGATTGGTTCTCGCGAACTCCGTTCATTTCAGTTGACACTGTGACGAGTCGACATTCGCGTTAAACAGCCGTTCTTCTCGCGTGGCCCTGGTGAATTGAGGGAACTGCAATTTCGTGATGAACGCGCTTGAACGAATGTGGCGGCTCGGAATCCGCGAGGCCGATCTGGAGGAGAGTTTCGCCCGCTCTTCCGGACCCGGCGGCCAGCACGTAAACAAGGTCTCGACCGCGGTGACGCTGAAACACCTTCCGACTGGCGTCGCGGTCACGGTGCAGGATTCGCGATCTCAGGCGCGAAATCGAGAGCTGGCTTTGGAGCGTTTGCTCGGCGCGCTGGAGGAGCGCAAGGAAAAGGCGCGCCAGCTCAAGCAGGCGGCGGCCGCGCAGGCGCGCCGGCGCAATTCGCCCCGGCCCCCGCGTCTGAAACGGAAAATTCTCGAGTCGAAAAGAAAACGCTCAGAGCTGAAAAAATTGCGCGCAAAAACCGACGAGTGAGCTATCCGTCCGCTCGTGAAGAACGAGGTGCGATTGGGAATCGTCGGAGCCGGCTGGCCGGGCCAGCAACATGCGCGCGCCATTCGCGCGATTCCAAACGCGCAACTCACGGCCCCGGCCGAACCAGACGAATCGCGCGCGCTCGAATTCGGCGTCACCTACACGCCGAAAAAAACGTTACGCCGATTACGCCGAACTGTTAGGCGACCCGGCCGTGGATGCGGTCGTGATTTGTCTGCCGAATCATCTTCACTTCCCCGCTACTCTCGCCGCCCTCCGCGCGGGAAAGCATGTGCTCTGCGAGAAGCCGCCCACGTTGAACGGCGCCGAGATGCGAGTGCTGCAAGAGGAAGCGGGCAAGCATAGTTTAATCTACTTCTTCAGCCGCCAGTTCCGCTTCACACCCGGCATGCGGCTCGCCCATAAACTGATCGCGCGCGAAGAGCTCGGCCGGATCTATTTCGCGGAAGCGGTCTGGGTGCGGTCGCGCGGAATTCCTGTCGGCCTCGGAGGATGGTTCACGGAAAAGAAACGTTCCGGCGGCGGTGCGCTGATCGATATCGGAGTGCATGCGCTCGATTCCGCCTGGTATCTGATGGGAACTCCGCGCCCGCTTTCCGTTCCCGCGTCGGTCTTTCAGAAGTTCAAGCACTTGGTGCAAACGCCGACCTTTGACGTGGAAGACGCGGCCTTCGCCTTTATCCGCTTCGCCAACGACGCCGTCGTGCAATTGAAAACGTCCTGGGCCGGGAATCTGACCGACGAGATTCCGCAAGGCCAGGTTTTCGGGCGCGAACTGAACAACTGCACGATCTACGGGAGCAAAGCGACCGTTAGGCTGCGGCCCCTCACCCTCTTTCAGGACGTGGACGGGAAACTGGTCGATAAAGCGCTCGAACCCCGGGATCAGGGCGACCCCTTTGAGTTACAGATGCGGAATTTCGTCGATTCCATCTGCGGCCTGGCTGCTCCGATTAACAGCGCGCAGCAAGCGGTTTACCTGATGGAAATGCTCGACGCGATCTACCTCTCCAGCAGCACAGGGAGAGAAGTGCCGATCGCGCGAGCGTAAAATATTCGACCTTAATCCCATCCGCCCACCCGGTTTGGATCGAATCCGGTTTGTAAGCAACCAAACCTATTATGAAAAAACTTATCTTGTTAGTCCCAATGATCGCGATTGGCGCGTTGTCGTCCTGCACGACCGTGGTCAAGGATGACCCGTCACCGACCACGACCACCACCACGCGTAGCGAAACGTCGGTGGAACGCGCTCCGACGAGCACGAGCACGACCGTGACCCGGGAAAGCACGGGCGGATACTAAGCAGAGAAACAGAGTCGACCGGAGAAGGGAGACGCGCTCGCGTCTCCCTTTTTCGTGTCGCGGCAACCTTACCGGCTGCTGCTAGACCTCGACTTCTTCTTCGATCTCCTGACTAACGACCGGGGCAATCGCCTGGAGCTTCTCCGCTCCGCGCAGGTCCATGAGTTTTACGCCCATGGTATTGCGGCCGACGGCCCGGATTTCCGAGATGCGCGTCCGCACCATCTGGCCCTTGGTCGTGATGAGCATGAGCTCGTCCTTTTCCGTAACGGTAAGCGCGCCGACGACACGGCCGGTCTTGTCACCGGTCTTCATCGTGATGATGCCTTTGCCGCCGCGTTTTTGGGTGCGGTAGTTATCGAAAGCAGTCCGTTTACCGATTCCGTTTTCGCCCGCGACGAGGAGCATGGCGTCGTTATTCACGAGCGCGATCGCGACGATGTGATCGCCTTTGACCGGACGAATGCCCCAGACGCCCACTGTGTTGCGTCCCTGGTCGCGCAATTGATCCTCGTGAAAACGCAGGCTCATCCCGCCGGAAGTGATCAGCACGATTTCGTGATCCCCGTTCGTGAGCACAGCGTCGATCAGGCAATCATCTTCCTCGATGTTGATCGCGATGATGCCTCCCCGGCGGACGTTGCTAAAAGTCGAGAGATTCGATTTCTTCACAATCCCGGAGCGAGTCGCGAAAACGATGTGATAATTTTCGTCCCAAGTTTCATCGACCTGGTTCGCGCCGGTGCCGCTGCTCTTCGATTGGATGCGGATGGTCGCGGCGATTTTCTCGCCCGCACGCAGCTCAAGGAGATTGGCAATGGAGCGGCCTTTCGAAGACCGGCTCATCTCTGGAATTTCGTAGACTTTCTCTACGTAGGTCCGCCCTGATTCGGTAAAGAACATCAGGAAATCGTGGGTCGTGGCGGTGAAGAGATGCTCCACGAAATCGCCTTCGTCCTCCGAGGTCGCGCCCTCGCGCGTCGTCATGCCAATGACGCCTTTGCCACCGCGACGTTGCGCGCGGAAAGCGCTCACCGCCGTGCGCTTGATGAAACCGTTGTGGGTAATACTGATGATACAGCCTTCGTTAGCGATGAGATCCTCCATGTTCATCTCGCCTTCGTCGGGCACCAGCTTCGTTAGGCGCGGGCTGGCGTATTTCTGCTGAATCTCGCGCAGCTCGCCTTTGATGATTTCGAAGACGCGAATTTCTTTCGCGAGGATGTCGCGCAGGTCCTTGATCGTTTCGAGCAGCGTCTTGTATTCGGCCGAGACTTTCTCCGACTCGAGCCCGGTCAGCTGATAAAGGCGAAGATCCAGAATCTGGTTCGCCTGGTGTTCGCTGAACGCGTAGCGGCCGTCGGTCAGGCGCGCTTCGTTCCGAATCAGCACGCCGATCTGCTCGACCTGGCGGCGGGTGAACTCGAAGGCGAGCAGTTTGACCCGCGCCTCGTCGCGATTCGCCGATCCGCGAATGATCCGGATGAATTCGTCCAGATTCGCGAGCGCGATGAGGTAACCCTCCAGCGTCTCGGCGCGCTCTTCGGCTTTGCGCAGCTCGTAGCGGGTCCGGCGCAGGACCACTTCGCGGCGATGATCGATGAACGCCGTGTTCGCTTCTTTGAGCGAGAGCAATTTTGGCTTCCCGTGATCAATCGCGAGCATGTTGACCGCGAAGGAAGATTCCAGCGCAGTGTGCTTGTAGAGATTGTTGATCACGACCTTCGGGAGGGCGTCGCGCTTTAGCTCGATCACGACGCGCGTGTTCTCATCCGACTCGTCGCGGATCGCGGTGATGTCGGTCAGAATCTTCTCGTTCACGAGCGAGGCGATCCGCTCGACCAGCGTCGCGCGGTTCACGTTGTAGGGGATTTCCGTAATCACGATTTGCTCGCGATTTCCCTTCAGCTCTTCCACGCCGGCGACGCCGCGGACTTTCATGCTCCCGCGACCGGTCTCGATGTATTGCTTAACGCCCGCGATCCCGCGAATCGCGCAACCGGTTGGAAAGTCCGGGCCTTTCACGTACTTCATGAGCCCTTCGATCGTGATGTCGGGGTCGTCGATTTGCGCGCAGATGCCGTCGATCACTTCGCCGAGATTGTGCGGCGGGATATTCGTCGCCATGCCGACGGCGATGCCGGTGCCGCCGTTTACGAGCATGTTCGGGAAAGCGGCCGGGAAAACGGTCGGTTCGGTCAGGCGCTCGTCATAGTTAGGCACGAAATCGACCGTGTCCTTGTCCATGTCGGTCATGAGCGCGGCGCCGAGATGCGTCATGCGCGCCTCGGTGTATCGCATGGCCGCAGGCGGGTCGCCTTCGACGGAGCCGAAGTTGCCCTGGCCTTCGACGAGAATTTCGCGCATCGCCCAGGACTGCGCCATGTGCACGAGAGTCGGGTAAATTACCGCCTCGCCGTGTGGGTGATAGTTACCGCTCGTATCACCGCAAATCTTCGCGCACTTGTACGGCTTGCGGCCAGGATAGAGCGAGAGCTGCTGCATCGCGTAGAGGATGCGACGCTGGGAAGGTTTGAGTCCGTCGCGCGCATCGGGCAGGGCGCGCGAGATGATGACCGACATCGAGTAATCGAGGAACGACCTCGAGACCTCTTCGGCAACGTTGATGGGTTCTACTTTTTCGTTCGGATTTAACACGGGAAAATTGTGGGATTAACGGGGGGTATTAGACATCGAGATTGCGGACGTTGAGCGCGTTATCCTCGATGTATTGCCGGCGCGGCTCGACGATGTCGCCCATCAATTTCGAAAACATGATGTCGGCTTCGACCGCGTTGTCGTCGTTCAGGTCGACCTTCAGAAGCTTGCGACGTTCTGGGTCCATCGTCGTGCTGAAGAGCTCCTTGGCGTTCATTTCCCCAAGGCCTTTGAAGCGCTTGATCTGCACCCCGCGCCGGCCGATCTCCATGATCTTCTCGAGGATTCCCGGGATCGAGAAAAGCGGATGGACCGTGGCCCGATCGCCTTCCCCTTCAATCAATTCGAAGATCGGTTTATCCGCCGCGGCGTAATGATCGACCTTCAAACCGCGGCGCGAAAGATCGGCGATCAGTTTCTGGATCGTAGTCGACTCGTGCAACTCGATGAGCGTGCCGCGACGGCGATTGCCGTTGGCCTTGATCGGCGTGCTGGCGAGCGGGAGCAGCTCCTGGCCGATCTCAAGCTCAAAAAGATTGAGATCGAGATTCGCCTCGTGGAATTGCCGAATGGAACGTTCGTCGTGGAAGTAATGGACGGTTTCCTCATTGCCGTCGCGCACTTTCACGAGATAGCTCGGCAACTTTCCGGTCTTCTCGTCGCGATTGCCGAGAAATTCCTCGAAGTCGCCGCCATGCCGGCGGACGGACTCGTTCAACTTTGCCAAGCGCTCGAGCTGGTCCAGAATGTCCTTCAACTGCGCGGTGCTCAGCTCTTTGTCGTCCGCCAAATTCTTCAACCGAACGTCTTCCGCGCCTAACGAGATCAGGATCTTGTTCAGCTGCACATCGTCGTCCACATATTCTTCGCGCTTCTTGCGCTTGATCTGGTAAAGCGGCGGTTGCGCGATGTAGATCTTGCCGGCCCGCACCAGCTCGGTCATCTGCCGGTAGAAAAAGGTCAGGAGCAGGACGCGGATGTGCGAGCCGTCGACGTCGGCGTCGGTCATGATTATGATGCGTCCGTAACGCAATTTGGTGATGTCGAAGGTCCCCTCTTCCTTGGTCGTCGCCTCCTCCTTCGGCTTGCCAATCCCCGTGCCGATCGCGGTAATCATCGCCTGGATCTCGGTGTTCTTGAGCGCCTGATCGAGCCGCGCTTTTTCGACGTTGATCAGTTTGCCGCGGATCGGCAGGATCGCCTGGTAACGGCGATCCCGACCCTGCTTGGCCGAGCCACCGGCCGAGTCGCCCTCGACGATGTAGAGCTCGGTAAACTCCGGATCGCGCTCGGAACAATCTGCCAGTTTCCCGGGCAAACCGCCACCCGTCAGTGCGCCTTTGCGGATCGTCTCCCGTGCCTTGCGAGCAGCTTCGCGCGCCCGGGCCGCGGTCAGCACCTTGTCGAAAATCCGCTTCGCCACCGGCGGATTCTGATCGAAGTAAGTCATCAGCCCGTCGTAAACGACCGAGTTGACGACGCCGTCGATCTCGGTGTTCACGAGCTTCACCTTGGTCTGCGATTCAAAGCGCGGGTTCGGCAGCTTGATGCTCAGGACGCAAACCAGACCTTCGCGCACGTCGTCGCCGGAGATCGCGGGATCCTTGTCTTTCAGCAGGCTGTTCGAGCGCGCGTATTGGTTGACCGCTTTCGTTAGGGCGGTGCGGAAACCAGTCAGGTGCGTGCCGCCGTCCGGGTTCGGAATGGAGTTCGCGAAAGGCAGAATCTGGTCGTTGTAGCTGTCGTTATATTGCAGGACGACATCGACAAAAACTTCGTCGCGCTGGCGCGAGATCACGACCGGTTTCGGGTGGATCACCGTCTTGTTTTCGCCGAGCTGCTTCACAAATTCTTCGATGCCGTGCTTGTAGAAGAAGGCTTCCTTTTTTGGAACCTCGCCGCGCTCGTCGGTCAGGTTGATCTCGAGACCCGGATTCAGGAAAGCCAACTCGCGCAGCCGACTCGCCAGGCGCTCGAATTTGAACTCCGTCGTAATCGTGAAGATCGTCGGATCGGGCAGGAAGGTGATCAGCGTGCCGGTGGTCTTCTTGTTCTTCAACTCACCGATGACGCTGAGCTTCTCCGTCGTCTTCCCGCGCTCGAACGCCATGTGGTAAACCTTGGCGTCGCGCGACACCTCGACCTTGAACCAATCGGAGAGCGCGTTAACGCACTTGGCGCCGACACCGTGCAGACCGCCGGAATATTTGTAGGCGCCCTGCCCGAATTTACCGCCCGCGTGCAGATTGGTCAGGACGAGTTCGACCGCTGGCATCTTGAACTTCGGATGCATGTCGACCGGAATACCGCGGCCGTTGTCACGCACCGAAACGGAGCCATCGATATGGACCGAGACGTCGATCCGCGAGCAGTAACCGGCCAGATGTTCGTCGATCGAGTTGTCGAGCACCTCGAATACGCAGTGATGCAACCCGCGTTCGTCGGGGTCGCCGATATACATGCCGGGGCGTTTGCGGACCGCTTCGAGACCCTCGAGCTTGTCGATCTGGGCGGCGTTATATTTTTGGCTTTCGCTGATCCCGGCGGGGCGTTCGGATGGAGAGCTGAATACGTCGGTTTCGTCGTTGGTTTGGAGCATAAAATCGCGGGCGCGCCGCGAGGCCGAAAGATAGGCGAAAAGCGGGCGGCGGACAACTATTTATCCCGAACCCGCCAAACTTCATCTTCCCCAAGATTTTGCGGGGAGGGGCCACCGCCACCACCGCATCTTGTGGATGCTGCTTGCGATAGACACTGCATGGCAAGCCCCGATTTCCCCCCGGCGAAATCACACTTCCTCCCCGCTTGTAAAATCGCGTTCGGAAAGCTCTACTGGAGGTGTTGAAATCGATCTTCGTTCTTCTTCTGGTCCCGTTTGCGGCGCGGTGTCGCTCCGTCTTCAGACTTGAAAACCGCGTATTGCGCGAAGCTCGTATTGGCTGCCGGCTCATGCCGACGTGCGCCTAACGAAACTCGCGCAGGGCCGGTCGGGCGGAAGCTGTCGTTGGCGCAGAAAAAGAAGGAGCAACTCTTCCTTTCCCTTCGGCAAAGCGGCTATGTCCTCGTCCTGGGTTCGAGTCTGCCTGAGAAACAGAAAGACGAGGCGGTGGAAAATTATCTGCGCCGAGTCGCCGGCTCGTTTCATGCCTCGGATCGTCCCGTCCCGACGCCCACTCCGCCGACTACCGGATCACGGTAGCGTTGAGCTCTTGCCGCGGTCAGCGGCGCCAGCCCACGGCATTTCGTAGGGGAATTCAGGACGCGTCACGGCAACAGCGGAGTGAAACTAAACGAGCGAACGACGATCTCGACTTCCCGGCCGTCGGTAGGCGCATTGCCTTGGAAGAGCCAGAGGTTTAAGTGGACCGGGAGCAGGCTTTGCGGGATGCGGTTGTTCGGGTTCTTCGGCTGAAAAAGCCAGCTGACTTGCGGCGTTCCGGTCGCGCGGCGGCCGTTGAAGGATTGAAACATGATGCTGGTCGGCGACCAGTCAAAGGTATGGACCGATTGGCCCGCGCCACGCAGGACGAGCGGGAAGCTGACGCTGGTCGGTCGCAGGCCTTCCTTGGCCGGGAAGATGGTGAAGTTATCGATCGGGTTGGAGGCGACGCCCCAGCGGGCGAACTCGATATCGATCTCGTTGGTGCCGTCGGGGCCGATATCCGGTTCCGGGTAATTGAAAAGGCCCAGCACGATATTTGGATCGAAAAGGTCGACCCGGCCGACGATGGAAAATTGGTAGAGACCAAAACCGAGCGCCTCCAGGGTGCTAACCTCGGAGCAATACCATTCGCCGTCGCGCTGGGTGAGCTTGAGGTGCAGGAAGCCCTGGCTGTCGATCGAGACGTTGTCTTCATCCCAATGATTCGGGCCGGGTCCGCCGCTGTCGGCGGTCGGGCGCACCTCCCACTCGTAGCCGGAGAAGGTGATGGTGCGCGCGTCCGCACCAGCGATCACGGTGAGGGCGAACAGAGTAGCGAGTAGCGTCTTTGGCATAGTGGTGTTTCCGATCTTCGCACCAACCCTACGATCTCGCCTCTCGCGCGACGAGAAATTTTTGCGCCATCGAACGCGGATAGCATCGACTGCTTAGTCTTAGACTCGTTCGTGGGATGCGTCCGCAGCGTCCGAAAAATTTGGGAGTTCTTCTGGGGGAAACAGGCCCGCGTCATCTTCGGGTGGCTCGGGCCAACTTCTTTCGCCGCAGAATCTCCTCAATCCCTCTGCGTCCTCCGCGTCTTCTCCGGTCATTTGTTTTCCCGCATCAACACCGGCGAGGCCGCCAGCTTGTCCAGAATGATATTCTTCTCTCCATCGTAGCGCCCAAACTGCAGCACGCCGGTCGGGCACTGTTGCACGCAGGCCGAGCAGCGGACACATTCCGGGTCTTCCATGGGCAGGCCTTTGTTGGCGAAGTTCATGACATCGATCCCCTGGTGACAGACCGAGGTGCAGACATTGCAGGAAATGCACTTGTGTTTGTCGGGAAAAATCCGGTAGCGCGAGAAGCGCGTGTAGATATGCATGAGCGCGGCGAGCGGACAGGCGAATCGGCACCAGACCCGGCCACTGAACCAGAAGTAGAGGCCGACGCCGAGGATACCGGCCATGAAGATGTCGACGCTCCAGCCGTAGCTCAGGAACGGTATTCCTTCGAAGAGCTTATGATACCAGTGCGTCGCCCATGATCCTTCCCCGAGCACCCAGCCGGCGATGCGCAGGCCGAGAATGCCTAACGCGAAGAGGAGGACCCCCTGCCCGACCATGTTGAGCCGATTCCAGAATGGGCCGTGCGGCATTTTCGAGCGGTAGGAATCGCCCATCGTCTCCGCGAGCGCACCGCAGGAGCAGATCCAGCCGCAGTAGGCGCCCTTCCCCCAGCGAAAGATGATGAGCGGGATGATGACAAACGTCTGGACAAAGGAAATCCCGAGCCAGAGCCACATGGGATGCTCGGTGAAGACATTGTAGACATTGAGCGGGAAGGCGAGAATGAAGCCGTAAGCGCGCCAGTAGGCACGCTCGTGGCCTAACGCGCCGTCGTAGCTTTCAAAGAGATTGTCGGCCAGCCAGTGCAGGGGGCGACCCGGCTCGAAAACCCCATTGTGCCCCATCCAGGGCAGGATGATCTCCGGCAGGATGAAGAGCGGGATCCATTGCGAGGCGATCAGGACCAAGGTCTGCCATTTCACGTAAGGCGTGCGCCGCCGTCGCATGCGCCGGATACCGAAGACGAGGACGCAGGTGCAGTAAGCAAGCGTGTAATAGAAGGATGGATTGCCGAGGCTGCGCTTGATGGTGAAAAGGAGGTTTCCTTCGCTCTTCGACCACTCGGCGATCTTGCCGCCGGCGGACTCGATCGCTTTCGGGACGTTGTAAGGAAAGGCCTGCGCCTGGCTGGCCCAGCGCTGGACCGGAAATTCCTGCGGATGATTGCTCTTCCAGTGATAGAGCACGACGCAGAAAAGAAGGAAGGCGATGCAACTGATCCAGGTGACAGGACGCCAGTCGCCGCTCACATGCAGCCCGCTGCGCCGGAAGAAATCGAGCGGCGCTTCCCGCCCGATCATGGAAAAGACGTCGTCGTTAGGCAAAACGACTTCCTCGCCGTCCTCGCGCCTGAGGGTGACCTTGTCGGGCTCGATCCGGGTGACGGTCGAAGCCATCGCGAGGGTGACGGAACCGGTCGGCGCATTCTTCAACATCCCGCGCGTGAACGCGGTCGTGACGCGCTCGGAGCTGGGGCGTTCCACCTGCACGTCCGCCTTCGGGTCGTGCTCGAGCATTCGTAGTTTCTCGATGTTCCCGGGTTTGGGACGCGAGAACTCCGGCTTGCGATAGCTGACCGTGACCTTCCCTCCGCACCCGGCGAGTGCGATGGCTGATTCAAGCGCGCTGTCGCCGCCGCCGACCACGAGCACGTTTTTACCGCTGAAGTCCGCCGGATCGAAGAGCCGGTTATGGACCTTGTCGAGGTCCTCGCCCGGGCAGCCGAGTTTGCGATGATTGCCACTCCGCCCAATCGCCACGATGACGCGTCGCGCCCGCGCGACGCTCTTCTCTTTATCGCCGTGGTGCAGGAGGACTTCATTTCCCTTTGCCTCCAGTCTCTCGATTCGCGCCTCGGTGAACTCGATGCCGGCCGCCTTCCGCTGCTCTTCCATCTCCTCGAGGAGCGGTTCCTTGACGTCCTTCGTGAACTGGAGGCCGCCCTCGAGCTTCAGGTTGGTCGGGTAGGTGTAGATCGGCTTAGCCTTGGGGAAATTCGCCACGGTCGAGAAAGGCTGGGTGGCCTCAAAAATCTGGAAGTTCAGCCCGGCTTTCTGCGCTTCGATCGCCGCCGAAACGCCCGACACTCCTCCCCCAACGATCGCAAGATCGAGCACGTCGCGCCCGTTTTTCTGGAAATCCGGCTCGGCCAAAATGGCGTGCACCGCCTCCGCGCCCGTCTTGGACGAAAACTTGAGGAGCGGAATACCGGTGAGATCACCTACGATTCGGACGCCGGGAACGTTGGTCACTCCCAATTCCCCCGACTCGGGCAGCTTCTCGACTACGCCGGCCGGCCAGCGAGTATGCAACCAGTGGGTATAAAGTCTCATTGGATTAAACATAGAGGAGAGCGTGAGTTACAGTTTAGTCGGAGGGGAGAGAAGGCGGAAGAGCGATTTATTCCGCCTTGCTTATCCAGCGCCAGCGCCCACGCTGCGAGGCCCATGATGGAGAGCCAATTCCCAGGAAAAGGACGCTGCGGGAGATGCTTTGGTCGGTCGCGTCCGGCGCTGGTAATAGACGGCTCCAGCACTGCCAGCTCCGCCTCACATCCCCGAATCATGAGCCCTGATCGTTTCCGTCCAACACCCCCGCCACGCCTGATAGCATGGGGGGCGAATGGCGAGCGTTCCCCGGAAAAACTCCTCTCTCGCGAATGGCTCGCCACCAATGGACTTGGCGGCTTCGCTTCCGGAACGATCTCGGGAGCGATCACCCGACGCTATCACGGACTCCTGGTCGCGGCGCTGCCCGCGCCTCTCGGGCGGACGGTGATGTGGAGCCACGTCTCCGAAGTCCTGCGCTTCGGCGATGGCGATACGGTTTCGTTAGGTGCGGAAGAGTGCGCTCGCGGTCAGCTTGATCTCCGGGGAGCCGACCATTTCAGGGAGTTTCGGCTCGAACAGGGCTTGCCGGTTTGGGTCTTCGAGGTCCGCGGCCTCACGATCGAAAAACGCGTCCTGCTGCCGCATCGGCAAAACACCGTCCTCCTCAGCTACCGGATTGCCGGTTCCGGGCGACGGCCCCGGCTCGAGATCCGGCCAGCCTTCAATTTCCGGCACTACGAAGATCGGGTCGATGGTCTGCCCAAAGCACGCTATGAGATTCGCGCCCAGGACGGCCGCTATGAAGTGCTCGATGGCGCTCGAAAGTTCCCGCCATTCCGGATGCGGCTTTCCGACTGCGACTGCGATTTCCTGATCGAGCCGCGCAAGATTCTCGAGGTAGTTTACCGAACGGAATTGGACCGGGGCTACGACTACGAAGGCGAACTCTGGAGCCCGGGCGTTTTTCGGATCGACCTGCGAGAATGTGAGGCCGCCACTCTCGTCGGGTCGACCGAAGGATGGAACATCCTCGATGCCCTGGCACCCAAGGAGGCCGTGGCGGCGGAACAACGTCGCCGTAAACGCCTGCTCGCACAGGCGCATCCCTCGGCGCAGGAGGGAGTCGGCGCCGAGCTGGTCCTGGCCGCCGATCAATTCGTCATCACCCCGGCTGGTCGAGCCGAGGAAGCGGCGCGCGCCCATGCTTCCGGAGACGAGGTCCGTACCATCGTCGCCGGCTATCATTGGTTCACCGACTGGGGGCGCGACACGATGATCAGCCTGGAAGGCCTGACAATCGCGACTGGGCGCACTCTCGAGGCCGGCTACATCCTGCGCACCTTCGCGCATTACGTCCGCGACGGTCTCATCCCCAACATGTTTCCCGATGGCGAAAAGGAAGGCCTTTACCACACCGCCGATGCCACGCTTTGGTTTTTCCATGCGCTCGGGCGCTACCTCCATGCCACCGGTGATAACGCCACCCTTGGATCGCTCTTTCCCACCCTCTGTGACATCGTCGAGC
The DNA here is from genome assembly GCA_030856765.1 of Verrucomicrobiota bacterium. Lineage (GTDB taxonomy): Bacteria > Verrucomicrobiota > Verrucomicrobiia > Chthoniobacterales > UBA10450 > Palsa-1392. The sequence continues at coordinate 19,352 of JALYOR010000100.1, forward strand.
ATCATCTCCGGGGTACCCGGTTTCACATTCGCCTGGACCCGGAAGACGGACTACTCGCTCAGGGCGAGGAAGGCTATCAGCTCACCTGGATGGACGCGAAGATGGGCGACTGGGTGGTCACCCCGCGCCGCGGGAAAGCGGTCGAGATCAATGCGCTCTGGTACAACGCGCTTGAGTCGCTGGCCGGGTGGTCCCAATCGATGGGCGACACAACGGCGGCGGATCGTTATCGCCAACAGGCCCAACGCGCCCGCCGATCATTCAACGAGCGTTTTTGGTACCGCGATGGTGGTTACCTCTACGACGTGATTGACGGGCCGACAGGTAACGACACCGCTATTCGTCCCAACCAGATCTTCGCTCTCTCGCTCGATCATCCCGTGCTGGACCGCGAACGCTGGGACTCAGTGCTCGCCGTGGTGGAGCGCGATCTCCTCACCCCGTTCGGCCTCCGCTCCCTCTCGCCCAGTCATCCCGACTACAAGAAAAACTATCACGGCGACCTCAAAACGCGCGATGCCGCCTACCACCAGGGGACCGTTTGGGGCTGGCTCATCGGCCCTTTCATCGACGCCTGGCTGAAGCTTCACCCGGAAGGGCTGGAAAAGGCGCGCGGCTTTCTCGGCGCGTTTCCCTCGCACCTCGGTGAGGCTGGCCTCGGGACCATCTCTGAAGTCTTCGACGCCGAGCCGCCGCATACTCCGCGCGGCTGCATCGCCCAGGCCTGGAGCCTCGCGGAAGTGCTGCGCTCCTGGATCAAAACGGAGCGCAGCCCTCCGCCAACCCGTGTTGGCCTAATGACGGCCGCAGCCCCGGCGCCCCGCGCCGGTTGACTTGCTCCCCGCTCACGATAGCGTTTTCCTCCATGATCAATGTGACCGACCGCGCTGTGGACCACCTCCGTTCGCTCCTGGCCGAGCAGGCCGCCCCCACGGGTAAAGGCCTCCGCGTCCAGGTGGCCAAGGGCGGTTGCTCCGGCCTCCAGTACGAGATGTCACTCGATGATCACCAGGCCGGCGACGCGGTCGTGCAGCGCGGCGAAGTGGCCTTCTGGATTGACGCCGAGAGCGCCAATTTCCTCCGCGACGCCACTCTCGATTTCGAGGACGGACTCACTGGCGCTGGATTTCGCATCGTCAATCCCAACGCCGCCCGGACCTGCGGCTGCGGGACTTCGTTCGAACCGGTCCGGCCGGCCTAACGAGAAGTTGACGGACGACGCCCGCCGTCCTTTGGCATGGAACCGGATCTTTTTCGCTTCGATGATCACCGCGGCTTTGAGCGCAAGCGGACGAACTACTTCGCCTGGACGGTCGTCATCCTGCTCCTGACCGGCGGCGCGCTCGCCGCCTGGCTGGGCAGTTTCTACGTCATCGGCCAGCCGGAACGACCGGAGAGTTATCGGCTGCTTAAGAAACTCCACAAAATCGAAGCGCCCAAGCGCTTTGCCCTGACCGCCGCGCCGAGCGGCGAGTTTCTTAATCCGAGACAGCTCTACCAACGCTACCAGTCGATGGGGCCCGCCGAGCTGGCGCGGAAGGATGCGGAACTGACCCGAAACTTCATTCGCAACTTCCAGCAGGTGCACGGTCTCGTCACCTACGTCGTCGGGCGCTTCAATATCATGGGCGCGCGCGAATTGACGCCGGACGATGTCTTCACCTCGGGTGCGGTGGCGCTGGCCCGCGCCGCCGCTCAGCCGGAACTGCTCATGGAGCATGTCTTCACCACGGCCGACGCGCATGACGCTAAGTTGCTCCAAGAACGCCTCGTCATGGGCATGGATGTGAACTTCGAGCGGAGCCACGATCTCTCGGCGGTCATCCACATCGAGCGGTTGCCGGATGGCCGCATCCAGATTACCGCCGTCCCGCTGCTCTATGGCAGCTACGCGATGACCCGCGGCACCGGCACCTTCAGTCTCGAGCCGCCAGACGATCTGAACCTGGCCGCCGGCTGGCCGATCTTCAAAGCCGAGAACCGGCGAACCGTCGAGAATCGCTACGAGGGCTATCGCTCTCGTCTCGCCCCGGCCACCAGCACCCTGCCGATCGTTGGTCTGCCGCCGGCTAAAACCGCCGCGCCACCCGAAGACGCGCTGGTGCGCGTAGAGGCGGCGGTTCCGCTCGATGACGAACCTCGTCCCCCGCCCTCACGCCGCGGTTCACTATCGCGGGTTGCCGCGAAGGTAAACGAAAAAACGCCGCCCGTGGCGGTGGCTTCCAAAGCCGCGGTGCCGGTGCGCCGCGCCCAGCCGGTGGGCCCCGGCGACGAGGCTACGCCTAACGAGTCACCCGCGGTCGCCGCCGCCTCTCCGGCAAATACGCCAACCGTGCTGCGCGCCTTGCCCGTGACCGAGTCGTCCCCCGCGGTAGCTCTTACTTCCACTACAGGCGCGAGCTGGAAAACTTTCGCGCCCGGCGCAGCCCCTTCGGGAAAGGTGCTCGACTCCGCCGGCCTGCGCGAAATGGCTAACAGCGGCACCCGCGGCGAACGCGTTTATCTCAAAGGGCAGTTCGTGGTCAATTTCGCCGACGCCAATCGCGCGGTCTTGCGCCCGACAAGCGGGCAGGCCGCGCAGGGCCGCGGAGGCCTGGCCCGCAACCTTCGCGTCATCGTCGACTATCCCGCCGGCGCCCCCCTGCCCGAACCGGGTTCCACGCTGGATCGTGACGAGAGCCGCCCCTACGAAATCACGGAAGTGCGCCGGCAATCAGACGGCCAGTTGAACGTCTTCGTTCGCGAAATCATCAAGCCTTAACGGGCGCGGGGACCAGCGGGAGCGCGGTCAGTGCAACACTACCGCGCCGTTACGAATCTCGGCTGTGCTGACGTTGTAGGGCGCGGCCGCGTCCATCGCGTAACCGAGAATGGACTGCCCGCGATAGCTCATCGAAAGAACGGCTGAGGGCACGGGAAATCCGTTCG
>JALYOR010000293.1 GCA_030856765.1 Verrucomicrobiota bacterium
GTCGGGGTCGGTGTGGCCGTCGGGCTAGGCGTCGGCGTTGGGGCCGGGCCGTTGAGCACGTTTCGACCGTAGGTGATGATCGCGGGCAGATTGATCACGTCCTTCTGGTAAATCTCGAGGAACTTCGTTCCGTAGCTCGCCGCCTTGTTGATCGAGAGAGTGAGTGCCAGCGCGGGATCCATCGGCACATTCCGATTCACCCGGTAGGTGAGATCATCGACGCACCAATACACCATCTGGCCTCCCACATCCGGCTGGCTGTTCCAAAGGAGGTTGAGGGCCGAATCCTCTTCTCCCGGAGCAGGCGTATTAAAGGTCCCGAAGCTGTTGATTTGCGCGATCATACGACCGGGCCAAGTGGCTCGCGCATTCGCAATTGCTTCCGAAGCGACATAGTTAGCGGTCGGATCGAGGTTGCCGGTCCCGCCGGTGTGACCATTGCCTCCGATCGCCATCGTCACATACTGATTGGGGAAAGCCGCCATCGTCGCGTCGATGATCTGTTTGCCGGCGTCGAGCATTTTTTCGGTCGAATACCCTGCCGCAAACCAGTCTGGGATTTCGGTCGGGCCGTGCGGGACATTCCAATCTTCACTCGTCGCGTTGGCGAAGCTGGCCGACACGACCTTGACCGTGAGATTGTTGGTAAAATGGGCGCCGACCGCTGCGATCATCGCCTTCTTTTTCGCCAGATAAGTCGGGTCCCAGAAAACGGGGATGGTCGTCATGACTCCGCTGTCGTCGAAAGTAAAGAAGACGCCGCCTGCCCTTTGGATGGCGTCGGTCACCCAGGCCGGTTTGCCCGCTTGCGTGGCGATACGGAGGATGACCTGCTTGCCGGCCGCCGTGGCCCGCGCGACCTCGGAGTCGAGGAAGCTCCAGTTAAAAACTCCTTCGGTCGGTTCGAGATTAGCCCAGCCAGCCCGGATACTCACACCGGTGATATCGGGGTTGACGAGCGCGCTCTCGTTGACGGTTTTATCGGCTGCGCCTAAGGAAAAGACACCGCGCGGCACTTCGGCGCGGGCACTGCAAAGAGCCATCGTTGCGACGGCGAGAAGAGAGGTGAAACGAGAAACTGCTTTGGGTTGTGTTATAGAAACCATAATATCCATAGAAGCCACTTGCGTGCCCGGCTGGAGTATTTTTTGGGAAAAACGCTAGCCTCTTGTAAAAGGCCGTTTCGTGATCCCGATGAGGTGGCTTCCGCCCGCAATGATGTGCGGCGAGAACCCAGCTCCCAAGCACAAGACGCATCGGTTTCGCGATGCGAAACGCCAGCCTAACGTCTTCGGCCGGAACGTGCGATAGTCGCCGGTGCAGAAGAAGCTTTTCGCGGAACTCGGGCTCGCGCCGGAAATCTTGAAGGCGGTCGAGCGGATGGGTTTCGAGGAAGCCTCGCCCATTCAATCCGCTGCCATCCCAGTCTTGCTTGAGGGCGCCGATGCGGTCGGTCAATCCCAAACCGGCTCCGGCAAGACGGCGGCCTTCGGTATCCCTGCCATTCAGCTGGTCGATGCAAATCTGCGCGCGCCGCAGGTCATCATTCTTTGCCCGACACGGGAGTTGGTCGTCCAGGTGGCGGAAGAAATCGCCAAGCTCGCCTTCTTCAAGCGCGGCGTGCGCGAACTGCCGATCTACGGCGGGCAATCTTACGAGCGGCAATTCCGCGGGCTCAGCGCCGGCGCGCAGATCATCATCGGCACGCCCGGCCGGGTGATGGATCATCTCGAGCGCAAAAGCCTCAAGCTCGACCAGATCAAGATGGTCATTCTCGACGAAGCCGATCGCATGCTCGACATGGGCTTCGTCGACGACATCAAGACGATCCTGCGACAGGTGCCTGACGAACGACAGACCGTCTTCTTCTCCGCCACTATCCCGCGCCCGATTGCGGAATTGATCAAGACCTTCACCCGCGATCCGGTCAACGTGCGGGTCGAAGCCGAGGCGCTCACCGTCCCGGCGATCGACCAGATCTATTACGAAGTCGATCGCCGCTCGAAACTGGAAGTGCTCTGCCGCCTGATCGATCTCGAAGATGTGAAGCTCGCGATCATTTTCTGCGCGACCAAGATGATGGTCGACGACCTCACCGAGCATCTCACCGCGCGCGGCTACAACGCCGACAAACTTCACGGCGACATGACCCAGACGTTGCGCGAGCGGGTGATGGGTAAATTCCGCAAACGCGCGATCGAGATCCTCGTCGCGACCGACGTCGCGGCGCGTGGACTCGATGTGGACGACATCGAGGTCGTCTTCAATTACGACCTGCCGCACGACGGTGAGGATTACGTTCATCGCATCGGCCGCACCGGCCGGGCAGGGAAGGGGGGCAAAGCCGTCACCTTCGTCGCGGGTCGCGAAATCTATCGCCTGGAAAACATCCAGCGCTTCACCAAGAGCCGCATTCGCCGCGAGAAGATCCCAACCGTCGAGGAGGTCGAAGGCAAACGCGCCAACGCTCTCGCCGAAGCGCTTCGCGAGACCCTCGCCAAAGGCGAATACAAGCGCCACGACGAGATGCTCGACCGCCTTCTCGGCCAGGATTACTCCGCCACCGACATCGCCTCGGCCCTCATCCACTTGTTAGGCGAAGATCGCACCCGCACTGGCCAGCCCATCCCGGAAGACCGGTCGAACGGCCGCGGACCCGATCCCGGAGCCCGCCCGCGCCGCGAACGCAGCCGCGTCGACTACGAAGCGGAACAGCCGCGTCGGGAACGGCGCGACCGTCCACCACTTCCGGCGCAGAGCGGACCGCGCGAAGAAGCGGGCATGGTTTCGCATGAGCCCGGCATGGTTCGCCTCGCCTTCAATGCCGGCCGCGCCCACAGCGTGCAGCCGGGCGACTTTGTCGGAGTCATTGCCGGTGTCACGGCCATCCCCAAAGGCGAGATCGGCGCGATCCATCTGCAGGCCACCAAGACCCTGGTCGACGTCGCCGAAGCCCGCATCCCTCTCGTCCTGAAAAAGCTTAACGGCATCCAGTTCAAAGGGCGCAAACTGCTTGTGCGGATCGCCAAGTAGAACTAAGCCGGAGGGAGGGCATCGCGCCGTCGATGCCTGCACCAATGGCGCGTCCGGGTCGTCCGCCGGAGCGGAAAGGCTCAGGCCTTTTGCAACATCACGACCTTGACCAACTGCTGACGTTCCGGCTTTGCTGCGCCAAGCTCGGAAGCCCGATCCGGCAGTTCTTTGGTCGGTTCGACCGAAAACCCCATTTCTTTCCCTAACGTTTGCAGTGTTTCCAGCTCGACCGCAGTCACGGGAAAATGCGCCCTGCCGCAGTCGATCTGATGCCGAAATTGTATGGTGGTAAACATATTGAAGATTAAAGCCGGCCGAAGATCGCCCGGGCCGGCGGCTGGGCAAGGATAGCGCGGCATTTCTGGTGTGGTGACTTGGTCATGGGCAGGCGAGAAATTGATGGAGTCGCTGCAGCGCGGGAAGATAACGCACCTCTACGGCCTCGATGACTTCCGCGAAAACGACGCCGTCGAAGCTGTGCGCGAGAAAAGTTCGATGATTGAGCATGTCGATCCAGACCTGGCCGTCGTCGACTGCTTTGGCCGTCGCCGCCTGCCGGAAGACTTCGCGAGGGGTCACCGGCGAGATGAAAAGGCCCGCGCTCTCGAGGAATTCGCGGGTCGCCTTCCAAGCCAGCTCGAGGCAGTGCTCAAAGCGGTGAATGGCGCCCTCCTTTTCCAGCTGATTCAGCCCGTCAGTTCCTCGCTCCAAAGCCTGGCCAAGACGGCTGAGTCCTTCCCCAAAGCTTTCCAGAGTGCGCGTCTTCGTTGTTTCCGTAGCCGTTGCCACAGTTTCATTGAGAGCAGGATTCCGACCATCCCTGTCTGGGGGCGACCTCAGCGCGATCTTTTCCCCTTTAAGGAGCGACCGTCCGCGATCCGTTCGCCAATCAGTGGCCGGGCGCTTTCGCCTTCACCACCCGGGGCACCAGACCGGCAAATTCGCTCTCCACTTGCTCGGACGTCAGCGGTTGTCGCGAGATGAAGACCAGCTCCAGCACCTGTTGGCCCTGGTTGCGCAATCCTTCCCGCACCACCCGCAGTCGATCCGCGATTTCCCAATGACCCGTCCCCCCCGAGGTCGCATCGAAACGGTCGGCCCGGACTGAAGGGACACGGTCCTCGCGCTGACAAAAAAACGCGTCAGCGAAAACCGGCAGGCCTGCGCCTGCGTCGCGGACGAATCGGAAATGCCGAAAGGGCAAAGAGAGACCGTCAGCCGCGGGGTATTCCCGGACCCCGAGATCTTCCGTCAGGCGCCAACCGGTGTTGGGGAGGCAGATATCGGGTCGATGCGCCCGCGCGCGGAGAATGCTGGTCGACCCGGCCTCCCAGCGGAAAAAGAACATGGTGCATTGGCTCGGGGCATCGACTTCGTTAGGCAGCAACCGCAAGCGCCAGGTCGCTTCGCGGCCCGCATCGTAGCGGAGGGTGCTGCGAATATTCTCCGCGATCGGCAATTCGCGGAAATCGCGCGCCTCCTCCGGCCAGCGCACCTCCCAGGAAGCCGTCGGCACGAAGTTACGTTCGTGCCAGCGATACCAGAAGGAGACGGCGCCTTCGGCGCAAAGTAGAAAGGCTAAAGTAGCCGTAACGAAGCATGTGAATGCTCGGCCGGGCTTTCCAAGTAGAAAGATGACTGGTCGCTTATGCGACCGGTTATCGGTTATTGGTTCTTGGTTATTGGGCGGGATCTCAGCTTTCCCAACACTTTCTACTTTCGTGAACGCGGATGCGGTCACGATTGTTCCCAAAAAAACGAGGCCGACGATCGCGTAGCCCGCGATGTCGTGCCAGCGCTCAACCGCAGCCAGATCTTGCGCCGCGGCGATCCAGACCAGGAAAACGGCCCGTCCGAAATTGGCCAGCAACGCAATGGTCAGCGCCGCGCCCACCAGCAGGACCCGCCGCTTAATCGTGAGGCGCTTCAA
>JALYOR010000191.1 GCA_030856765.1 Verrucomicrobiota bacterium
CTCGCGAAAGGTCCGCTCCATCTGCTCTTCTTTTACGCGGTCGTGCTCGCGGTCCTGTGGCAGGCCGGCGAATTGAGGCGCCTCTGGAGCTGGCCGCACCTTGCCGGGGCCGTCCTGATGCTGGGAATTTTTGCGGCCTGGGCGATTCCATGTCTGCAAATGGTGCAGACCGGCCATGCCGCCAGCGTCTGGTCGAAACAACTCACAGGGCGAGTCAGCGGTGACCATTTCAAGCTCGCGGACTGGCTCCTGAACATCCCGCGCGGCGTCGCCTACCTCCTGCCGTGGGCGGCGCTGCTGCCGTTCGCGCGCTTCACGCTTCTCGAAAATGAAGCTGATCGAAAATTCTGCCGCGCCTTGTCGTTAGGCGTGGCCATCCCCTTCCTTGTTGTCAATCTCCTGCCGGGCGCGCTGCCGCGCTACGCCATGCCGCTGCTCGCGCCCGCGATCTGGCTCCTCGCCATCTTCATTCGCGAACACGCCCTCGTCTGGCCGAAGCCGCTGCGCAAGGCCATCACTTGGACGGTCGCCGTGATCACGGGGGCGATGCTGATTTACGCGCTCGCCATCATTCCTGTCCTGCAGGGCCGGGCCAAGATCCGCCCGCTCGCGCGCCAGCTCGAGACCGCGATTCCGCCTAACGAAAAGCTCTACGCGGTCGATCCCGAGTATCAGCCGTTCCTGTTTTATCTGCGGCGGCCGATTGTCTACCTGAGCGAAGTCGCCGAGCTGCCGCCGGAGGCGCGTTACCTCCTCGTCCAGCCGGCCGACGAGAAAGCAGCCCTGGCGAGGGCGGAGCCGATCCTGCCGATCGAGGATTACCGCGGGCGACGGGTCATCCTGCTGCGGGTGCGGCCGAAACCGCCGCGGGCGGATTGACAAAGGGGCGGAAACGAATTCGTTAGCATGCTAACGATGACCGACTTTGACCCGGAGACGATTGGCCACCTTCTGCACGACACCGCCCGGGTCTGGCGGACCAAGCTCGACCAGCGCCTTCAGCCGCTCGGCTTGAGCCAGGCAAAATGGCGCACCATCGCCCACCTCTCGGGCGGTCACCTCACCCAGTGCGACCTCGCCCAGCGCCTGAGCATTGAAGAGCCGACCCTGGCGCGTTTGTTAGGCAAAATGGAACAGGATCGCTGGATCAAGCGGGTCAGCTCGCCGCATGATCGCCGCTGCAAGACGGTGCAGCTCCAGCCAAAATCGAGCGCCCTTCTCCAGCAGATCGAGGCGACCGCGCGCCACTTGCGTCATGAATTGCTCGAAACCATCCCGCCGCGCGACCTGCAAACCTGCATGCGCGTCCTGACCGACATCCAGAATCGGGCCGCGCACGTATCGAATGGAACGATGAACGGAAACGGCCGCAGCAAAAAGGGAGGGCGCGCGAAATGATTGCCGCGAGCAAGGCGGGCACGATGACTCGCGAAGCGGTGGGCGATCTCGAGCAACGGGTCGGACGGAAACGGCTTTACCTGATCGCCGGGCTCGTTGGACTCGTGCTCGTTTTCTTCCTCTTTCGCGCTTTCGTCGACGAGCCGAAAAAGCCGGCGGAGCGTCCGCCGCGGCCGGTTTCGGTGGCCAAGGTGGTGACGCGGGATGTCCCGCTTTATCTCGACGAAATCGGGACCTGCGCCGCGTTTGCCAGCGTGCAGGTGCAGGCCCAGGTCGACGGCCGGATTCTCGAACGCCATGTCCAGGACGGGGCGGAGGTGAAAAAAGGCGATCTCCTTTTCACGATCGACCCGCGCCCGTATGAAGCCGCGCTCGCCGCGGCCAAGGCCGATCTCATGCTCGGCGAGGCCAACCTGAAGAGGCAAACCACCCTCGAAGCCAAGGATGTGAGCGCACGGCAGGAGCTCGACACCGCGCGGGCCAGCGCGATGCGCGCCGAGGCCGCCGTCGCCGCCGCGCAGGTGAATCTCGATTACTGCTACATCCGTTCGCCAATCGACGGCCGGGTTGGCCTGCGCAATGTCGACGCCGGCAACGTCGTTAGTCCGAGCAGCCCGCCGCTCGTCGCGGTGCAGACACTTGATCCGATTTACACAGATTTCTCGATCGCGGAGCCGGATATTCCGTTCGTTAGGCGTTATCTCGGGGGACCAAACCTGAAGGTCGTGACCGATGCGGAAGATGACAACGTGCCGCCCCGCACCGGCGTTCTCTATTTCATCGACAACGCGGTCGAACCCGGCGCTGGCGCGGTCAAGGCACGCGCGGTCACGCCCAACCCCGATCGTGCGCTCTGGCCCGCGCAATTCGTCCAGGTGCGCCTCATCCTCGACCAGTTGAAGGATTCAAAGCTCGTCCCGAACGGCG
>JALYOR010000194.1 GCA_030856765.1 Verrucomicrobiota bacterium
CTCCGTAGGTCCAATTCGTCACCGGCGAATCGATGAATTTCTGGTTTGGAACAATGGTCGTGATGTTGTCGTTGGTCACAACCACCGTGCTGCGAGCTCGTATTTTCTGCACCTGACCGGTGACGCCCGCTACCTCCACCCGGTCGCCGATGGTGATCGGACGTTCGGCCAGAATGACGAGGCCGCTGATAAAGTTGCTGGTGATGTTCTGCAGACCAAAGCCGATGCCGACACCGACCGCGCCGGCGAAGACGGTGAGGGCTTCTAGGTGAATGCCCGTGTTCTGCAGGACGACGAAAATGCCGACGACGAGGACGACATTGGAGGCGATCTGGGAGATCGCGTACTGGAGCGAACGATCGAGCCCGCTGTGGACCAGAAAGCGGTTAAAAAGGAAGCGTTTGGTCCGCGAGGAAATCCAGAAGACGAGGATGAGGAGGCCGACGAGGAGAAAGACCTGGACCAGGCTGATCGAAACACCCGGGAGCGGCGCGCTCCAGGCGAGCGGGATGCCGAGGCCGTTGATCGCGCTGACAGTGAAAAAGACGAGCGCGGCGACACTTAGGATCGTCGTGATAATGGCGACGAAGTTGGCGTCGAGCTTGAACCGACTGAGGAATCGCCTCACCACGCCGCTCTGAACGAACTTGGCCACGATCAGCCCAAGAGTCATCAGGCCCACGAAAGCGGCCACTCCGAGGATCGAGATATGATGCCCCGCCAGATCGAAGAGCGGAGCGCTCAGCCAAAGGAGATTCACTGCGCTAGTTTCACGCGGGGTAGGCTGGTCCGCAAAGCGGGAAACAAAAAACACGGCCGTAGCCGTGTCTTAAGGTCTGACTAACAATGCGCTGCCGGGAGGCGGCCTACTCCTGCTTGCTGGCCTTTTCTTCGATGTACTTCACCACATCGCCAACGGTCTGCAGCTTCTCCGCATCTTCGTCCGGCACTTCCACCGAAAATTCTTCTTCAAAGGCCATCACCAGCTCAACGATATCGAGCGAATCGGCGCCGAGATCTTCGATGAACGAGGCGGCGGGTGTGACCTGCTCCGGATTCACGCCGAGCTGCTCGACGATGATATCCTTCACTTTTTCTTCGATCGGTTTATCCGACATACAAATAATTCTCCTTGGTTGGCTTGCTTGTGGCAGACGGCTTAAAGGCGCCGTGACACGTTGGCAACTAAAATAATTGGATTCGTTGTCAATTTATTTCGCGCTCCGGCCCCTCGTTTTTGCCCCGCCAATCGTGCGCTCGATTTTACATCCGTCCGCGTTCGCGTACATCCTCCTATGTCCGAGGAGAACTCCGCGCCGGATCTTTTTGATCTGAAATTTTTGCCCGCCTGGGTGAAGGAAGCGCCTGACGAAAATCGCTATGCCGACTTTGCTGGGGAGGAAGGCGGAGGACCAGGCCAGCGTGACCGGCGCGGCGGCGACCGACGGGGTGGCGGGGAACGGCGGGACCGGGGTCCTCGACCTCCGCGAAGTAATAAGGAGCGAGGCCGCGATCCTCGCGATCGTGACCGTCGGCCCGCCTCCGCCCCGAGAGGACCGGAGACTCGCCGGCAGGAAGAGCCGATCACGCCCGCGCCCGCGGTCGAAACGCGGTTTGTGCCCGACGCGCGTGTTCTCGAGAACGTTCTCGCCCAGATCAAGGCCGGGTATCTGGCCTATTCGGTTTTCTCGCTCGCCCGCATGTTCCTCGATAAACCGGAGCGCTACGATGTGCGTCTCAAGGCCGAGAGCGGGACGCTGTTTCAGATGGGCGAGAACGGGCCGGTGGCGAGCGATCGTCGCCTCTTGGAGAACGGGGCTTTCCTCAGCCAAAAGGACAATTTTTACCGGACCGAGGTCACGCAGTCGGACCCGATCAAAGGTAATTTCACCAGCGTGGCGCGCGACCGCCTGAGCGGGACGTTACTGGGCCCGACCAATCACCACGCCTATCAGCCGCAACTCCGCGCGCTTTACGAGCAGCGTTACAGCCGGCGGATGAGCTTTCCGGATTACCAGCGGCAAATCGAAATCGTTAACGACCCGGAAGCCGTGGAGCGCTGGAAAGAAGAAGCTCGCAGCGTGACGACTTACACGACGCTACAGGAAGAGCCGCCAATGACCTTTAACAACGCGGCGGAAACCGAGCGCCATTTTCGGCAGACTTATCTGCCGGGCCTGGTCCAGAGCGGCGCCGAGCTTTCGCTCGACGGCGTGGTCAGCCGGCAATTGCCCGATCGTTCGTTAGGCGGGGCGATTGAACATGCCTGGTCCCAGGAGTTCCGCTCGCCGACTAAGATGATGCAGGAATTGATCGGCGCCTTTCGCGGCAGCCAGCTTCATATTTTTCGGCATCGCAAAGGCATGCTTTTCGTCTCGCCGGTGCGGGCACGACCTTTCCCACAGGAGGCCTCGGCGCTCTCGGTAGGCGTCGCTTCGATCCTTGCCGTCCTGACTGAAAATCCCGGGATCAATCGCAAGGTTCTCCTCGAAAAACTTCCTTCCGACGAATCGCCTGAGCCGGAGGCCGCGGAAAAGCGAAAGCTGGCGCTCGCTTCCAACCTTCATTGGCTGATCCGGGAAGGGCATGTGATCGAATTCAACGACGGTGCGCTCGATCTGCCGCGGGCCAAAGCTCCCGCGCCAGTCGCGCGCTCCGCTGCCCCAGTCGCTGAGTCGCAAAATGGCAGCGGCACCCCACCGACCACGCCTAACGAACCACCAGCCGAGGCTTCGCCGGTCGCGGAAGAGTCAAAACCGGCCAGCCAAGCCGAGGGCGCTCCCGAGGCGCCTCCATTTATAGCGACTTCCGCTCCCGAGGAGACAAAGATGCCGGAAAACGAAACTCCCGCGCTAGTGCCCAAACCAGAGTCGGCGGTAGCACCCGAGCGTTCGCCAGGGCTCGAAGAGAAGCCTCCGATCGCGGATTAACCCGCGATCAAGCCAGCTTTTTTCAGCGTGGCGTAGGCGCCGTTCTTGTTGATCGTCTTCAGACCGCGCGCTGAAACTTTGATGCGGATGAATTTTTTCAACTCCGCCACCCAGATGCGCTGCTCATGCAGGTTGGGTTGGAACGTGCGCGGGACATTCTTGGTCACGTGACGGCCGACGCCGCCCTTCTTCTTCGCCATACCGCGGCGATGAATGACGCTGCCGCGCGATGGTTTCGATCCTGTGATGCTACAAACTTTTGACATAAGCCGGGCTGGAGAGGGGCGTAAGCTGCCGTCGGTCGCCGGGATGGTCAAGAGATTCTTCGCCCGCTTTCTTTTGAGTGTTGAACACCGGTCCCTAACCGTGGTCAAATGCACTTCTCCCGGGATTGAGCCGCCGCTGCACTCCTTATGAACCAAAAAAATAATCACAAACTCCTGGTCGGGATCGTGGGGGCGGGAGAGATCGTGAAACGCCGCCATCTCCCTGCGCTCCAACGTCATCCAGATGTGGAAGTCGTCGCGATCTGTAACTCCAGCTACGAGAGCGCAGATAAATTCTGCCGGGAGAATGCGCCGCATGCCACCCCGATGCAGAATTGGGCTGAGCTCCTCGGGATGGCCGATCTCGACATCATCTGGATCGGCACCCCGCCTTATATGCATTCGGCGGTGACCGTCTCCGCGCTGGAGGCGGGGAAGCATGTTTTTTGTCAGGCGCGGATGGCGATGGACCTCACCGAGGCCGAGGAGATGCTGGCGGTTTCGCGGCGACTGCCGGAGTTGGTCACCATGCTCTGCCCGCCGCCGCACGGCATGAGGGGTGATTTGCTCGTGCAAAAAATTCTCGCCGAAGGTGCTATTGGCATTCCGCACCACCTGCGGTTGCAGAGTTTGAACAGCCTTTTTCTCGATCCGGATGCACCGCCGCACTGGCGGCAGCGGGCCGAGATCAGCGGGCTCAATACGCTTACCCTTGGGATCTACGCCGAGGTCTTGCAGCATTGGTTTGGCGAGATCACCGGCGTCTTCGCGCGCGGGAAAATCGTCCAGCCGATGCGCCAGGGATACGAGGTCCTCATTCCGGACGAGTTAAATGTGCTCTGCACTTTCGCCAGCGGGATCGAAGGCGTGCTTGAATTCAGTGGAATCGACGCCCACGCGCCGGCCGATCGCCTCGAGGTCTACGGCGATCTCGGCACCTTTACCTACGACTTCGGCTCCGATGTGGTCCATGGCGGCCGGATCGGGGAGCCCGCGCTGCACGTGGTCGAATTAACCAAGGACCTCGAGACGAACTGGCACGTCGAAGACGACTTTATCGCGGCGGTGAAATCTCGTGGCCGCATTCAACCCCACCCGAGCTTTGAGGATGGAGTGCGCTATATGCGTGTCGTGCAGGCAGTCGCCGATTCGCGCGCCGGTAACCAGTGGGTCGACACCAAGCCGTCAGCCTAACGAATAGCCAGCGCGCCCGCGGCGGCCTCCGGGGAGCGCACGCGCCTCGCGTGCTGTTTGCGGCGCCTCGCCGCAAACCTCGGGGATGTCGGGCGACGCCCCGCGTCAATCGACGCCCGAAACCTTCGTCCGTTCGGCGAGGCGCCGAAC